>JAVHWG010000513.1:0-20796 GCA_032159965.1 Mycobacterium sp. | reverse complement strand
CACCGCTTTTTCCTGCTGTCCGAACGGAACCTGTTGTCCCTCTTGGTTTGCCGTGTAGATCGCCCGTCCGGGGATGACCAGCATCGCGTTGACATCCGAGTAGGCGCTGCCGGCGATGGCCCTTGCGGGATCGGTTTCCAGTGCGCCGCTCTCGATCAGCAGCTTCGCCCTGGTCTGGAGCTGGTTGTCGACATTGCGGTACAGGGCAGCGGACACCACGATGTATGCCGCCACCGCGATCAGTACCACCACCATCGCGACCATCGACATTGCGAGCAGCATGAACCGATACCGCAGCGACAGCGAGCTACTCGGCGGAAAGGGAGCATGCCGTGAAGGCGCAAATACGGGCATCAGGGCGGCGTTTCACGCAGGACGTAACCGACACCGCGAACGGTGTGGATCAGCCGTGGCTCTCCTTCTGCTTCGGTCTTGCGCCGCAAATACCCGACGTAGACCTCGAGCGCGTTGCCCGAGGTGGGGAAGTCGTATCCCCACACCTCTTCAAGGATGCGACCGCGTGTCAGCACCCGGCGCGGATTGGCGATCAACATTTCCAGCAGCGAGAACTCGGTGCGGGTGAGGCTGATGCGCCGCTGGCCCCGGGTCACCTCGCGGGTCACGGGGTCGAGGGACAGATCAGAGAACGTCATGGGGATCGAGTCGGCATTCACGTCGGGCACGGTCCGCCGCAGCAGCGCCCGCATCCGCGCGAGTAATTCTTCCAGCGCGAACGGCTTGGGGAGGTAGTCATCGGCGCCGGCGTCAAGGCCCGCGACCCGCTCGGACACCGAGTCCCTGGCCGTCAGCACGAGGACGGGCAGGTCGTCTCCGGTGCTGCGCAGCTGACGACACACTTCCAGGCCGTCCAGCCGCGGCATCATCACGTCGAGAACCACCGCGTCGGGGCGCTCATTGGCGATCGCGTCGAGGGCCTCGAGGCCGTCCTGGGCCAGCGATACGGAATACCCGTTGAAGGAAAGGGACCGCCGCAGCGATTCGCGTACCGCACGATCGTCGTCGACGACAAGAATGCGCACGGCCACCAGTGTCTACGTAACGTCTGAGAGTGACCTGAGAGACGCGCCGAAGCGGCGCGATCGCGTCCGGCAGAACGCGCTGGGTTAGCGCTTGTCCAGGTCGATCAGCCCGAGACGGGCAGCTTTGAGCAGCCGACGAGGCACCTTGTGCTGCTGGCCCGCGACGGTGACGTTGACCAGCCCGGTGGCCTCAGCCTTCCACTGTGAGCGGCGGCTCCGGGTGTTCGAACGCGACATTCTGCGCTTGGGAACAGCCATGATCGAGCTTCTCCATCTACTTCTTAATGCGCTTGTCGCCGGCGAAACGCGGCGACGATTGCTGTCCAGGATAGCCGGTGAGCCGCAGCGACTCCAAAATGCGGGGCAGCATGCGCCGAGACGGAAGCCAGGGCTGTCATCGTGCAATTCCAGCAGCCCTACCTTCTGTTTCGGCGACGCGGTCGGCTAACCTACCGGTTGGTTGAGTCGACCGGCATAAAGGGGTGTGGTGACCGTCACGCAGGATGCCGTCCGGATTGGAAACTGTTCGGGCTTCTACGGCGACCGCCACTCGGCCATGCGGGAGATGCTTACCGGCGGTGAGCTGGACTTTCTGACCGGCGACTACCTCGCCGAGCTGACTATGCTGATCCTGGCCCGCGACCGGGCGAAGGCACCCGAGCGCGGGTACGCGAAGACGTTTCTGACCCAGCTCGAACAGTGCCTGGGCCTCGCGCATGACCGGGGTGTGCGGATCGTCGCGAACGCCGGCGGGCTGAATCCCGCCGGTCTTGCCGACGCGGTGCGCGCGCTGGCCGAACGGCTCGGCGTGCCCGCGCAGGTGGCCCACGTCGAAGGTGACGACCTGCTGCCGCGCGCCACCGAGCTGGGATTCGGCACCCCGCTGGCCGCCAACGCATACCTCGGCGCGTGGGGGATCGTCGACTGTCTCAACCGCGGCGCGGACGTCGTCGTCACCGGCAGGGTCACCGACGCATCCGTGATCGTCGGGCCCGCCGCCGCGCACTTCGGGTGGTCGCGCACCGACTACGACCAACTGGCCGGCGCGGTCGCCGCGGGCCACATCATTGAGTGCGGCGCGCAGGCCACCGGCGGCAACTACGCGTTTTTCACCGAGATCGACGACCTCGGCCATCCGGGATTCCCGATCGCCGAGGTGCACGCCGACGGTTCATCGGTGATCACGAAGCATCCGGGGACCGCCGGAGCCGTCACCGTCGGCACCGTCACGGCACAGCTTCTCTACGAGATAAGCGGAGCGCGCTACGCCAACCCCGACGTCACGCTGCGCGTGGACACCATCGCGCTGTCCGACGACGGCGCCGACCGGGTTCTCGTGAGCGGCGTCCGGGGTGAACCTCCCCCACCGACGTTGAAGGTGTCGCTGAACACCATCGGCGGGTTCCGCAATGCGATGACGTTCGTGCTCACCGGGCTGGACATCGACGCCAAGGCGCAACTGGTGCGCAGGCAGCTCGAGACGGGACTCACCGTGAAGCCCGCGGAGCTGGAGTGGACCCTCGCGCGCACCGATCATCCCGACGGTGACACCGAGGAGTCCGCGAGCGCGCTGCTGCGCTGCGTGGTCCGCGACCCTGACCCGGCGACGGTCGGACGTCAATTCTCCTCCACCGCAGTCGAGTTGGCACTTGCCAGCTATCCGGGATTCACCACCACCGCGCCACCTGCCGACGGGCAAGTTTACGGCGTGTTCACCGCGGGATACGTGGCCGCCGACGCGGTGTCCCACGTGGCTGTGCACCCCGACGGGACCAGGACCGACATCGCGGCAGCCGACGAAACTCGTGAACTGGCTGACATCCCGCCGTTCGCGTTGCCTGAGCCGCTGCCGTTCGGGGACACCCAAAGGGTGCCGCTGGGCCGGATCGCCGGAGCGCGCAGCGGCGACAAAGGTGGCAGCGCCAATGTCGGGGTCTGGGTGCGCACGCAGGATCAGTGGCGCTGGCTGGCGCACTACCTGACCGTCGGCAGGCTCCGGCAACTGCTGCCCGAGACGGCAGAACTGCCAGTCACCCGGCACGTGCTGCCGAACCTGCGCGCAGTCAATTTCGTCATCGACGGCATCCTCGGCGAGGGTGTCGCCTACCAGGCTCGCTTCGACCCGCAGGCCAAGGGGCTCGGCGAGTGGTTGCGCAGTCGTCTCGTCGACATCCCGGAGGAATTTCTCGCATGAACATGTGGACTACTCCTGAGCGTCAGCAGCTGCGAAAGACCGTGCGGGCGTTCGCGGAACGTGAAGTGCTTCCCCACGTCGACGAGTGGGAGCGGATCGGCGAACTCCCCCGCGAACTGCACCGCAGCGCCGGTGGCGCCGGGCTGCTCGGCGCGGGATTCCCCGAAGCAGTCGGCGGCGGTGGCGGCGACGGTGCGGACTCGCTGATCATCTGCGAAGAGATGCACAACGCCGGCTCACCGGGCGGGGTGTTCGCGTCACTGTTCACCTGCGGGATCGCCGTGCCGCACATGATCGCGTCTGGCGACGAGCGGCTGATTGAAAAGTTCGTCCGCCCGACGCTGCGCGGCGAGCTCATCGGATCGCTGGCAATCACGGAACCCGACGGCGGCTCTGACGTCGGACACCTGCGGACCAGCGCAAAGCGCGACGGCAACGACTACATCGTGAACGGCGCAAAGACATACATCACGTCGGGTGTGCGTGCCGACTACGTCGTGACGGCGGTCCGCACTGGCGGGCCGGGCGCCGCGGGCGTTTCCCTCCTGGTCGTCGAAAAGGGCATGCGCGGGTTCGAGGTAAGCCGCAAACTGGCGAAAATGGGCTGGCGGTCGTCGGACACAGCCGAACTGTCGTACACAGACGTCCGCGTGCCGGCCGCCAACCTGGTCGGGGCGGAGGACAGCGGGTTTGCACAGATCGCATCGGCGTTCGTCGCAGAACGTGTCGGCCTTGCGGCGCAGGCATATTCGAGTGCGCAGCGCTGCCTCGACATCACCTTGGAGTGGTGCCGCAATCGGCAGACCTTCGGCAGACCGCTGATCTCGCGACAACCGGTGCAGAACACATTGGCCGACATGGCGCGTCGCATCGACGTCGCTCGGGTCTACACCCGCAATGTCGTCGAGCGCCAAATGGCGGGTGAACCCGGATTGATTCCGGAGGTGTGTTTCGCGAAGAACACGGCGGTCGAGGCCGGCGAGTGGGTGGCGCATCAGGCGGTGCAGCTGTTCGGCGGACTCGGTTACATGGCCGAGAGCGAAGTCGAGAGACAGTACCGCGACATGCGTATCCTCGGAATCGGCGGTGGCACGACCGAAATTCTCACCGGACTGGCGGCCAAGACCCTTGGATACCAGTCATGACGGTGCTGCGATCAGCGTTGGACACCCGCGCGCCGGAGTACGAACAGTCAGTGGCCGCGATGGCCGCCAAACTCACCGAGATCGACACCGAACACGTCAACGCGCTTGCCGGTGGCGGCGCGAAGTACACCGAGCGCCACCACAGTCGGGGGAAACTGACGGCGCGTGAACGGATCGAGTTGCTGCTCGACCCTGACTCGCCGTTCCTGGAGCTGAGCCCGCTCGCGGCCTACGGCACCTCCTTCACCGTCGGCGCTTCGGTGGTGGCGGGAATCGGAGCGGTCAGCGGAGTCGAATGCCTGGTGGTGTCGAACGACCCAACCGTCAAGGGTGGCACCAGTAACCCGTGGACCTTGCGGAAGATTCTGCGTGCCAACCAGATTGCCTTCGAGAACCGGTTGCCCGTGATATCCCTGGTGGAATCCGGGGGTGCCGATCTGCCCACCCAGAAAGAGATATTCATCCCCGGCGGGCGGATGTTCCGTGATCTGACCCGGCTCTCGGCCGCCGGTATCCCCACGGTCGCCCTGGTGTTCGGCAACTCCACAGCCGGCGGCGCGTACATCCCGGGCATGTCCGATCACGTCGTGATGATCAAGGAGCGCTCGAAGGTGTTTCTCGCGGGACCGCCGCTGGTGAAGATGGCGACGGGTGAGGAGTCCGACGACGAGTCGCTCGGCGGCGCCGAAATGCACGCGCGGACATCGGGGCTGGCGGACTACTTCGCCGTCGACGAGCTTGACGCGATCCGCATCGGGCGGCGCATCGTCGCGCGGCTGAACTGGCAGAAACACGGTTCGGCGCAGGGCCCCGTCGTCGAACCGGTGGCCGACCCCGAGGAGCTACTCGGCGTTGTACCGCCGGATCTGCGCACGCCGTTCGATCCTCGGGAAGTGATCGCCCGGATCGTCGACGGTTCGGACTTCGACGAGTTCAAGGCGCTGTACGGCTCATCGCTGGTGACAGGGTGGGCACGGGTGCACGGCTACCCGATCGGCATCCTGGCCAACGCACGCGGCGTGCTGTTCAGTGAGGAGTCGCAGAAGGCCACCCAGTTCATTCAGTTGGCGAACCGCTCGAACACGCCACTGCTGTTCCTGCACAACACCACCGGCTACATGGTGGGTAAGCAGTACGAAGAGGGCGGCATGATCAAGCACGGCTCGATGATGATCAACGCGGTGTCCAACTCGACCGTGCCTCACATTTCGCTTCTGATCGGCGCGTCCTACGGCGCCGGCCACTACGGCATGTGCGGGCGCGCCTACGACCCGCGTTTCCTGTTCGCCTGGCCGAGCGCCAAGTCCGCGGTGATGGGCGGCGCGCAGCTGGCCGGAGTGCTGTCGATCGTCAGCCGGGCGGCCGCCGAAGCCCGTGGCCAGCAGGTCGACGAGGAGGCCGACGCCGCGATGAAGGCCGCGGTCGAGGCGCAGATCGAAGCCGAGTCGTTTCCGATGGTGCTGTCCGGCATGCTGTACGACGACGGCGTGATCGACCCTCGCGACACCCGTACGGTGCTGGGACTGTGCCTGTCCGCCATCGCGAATGCGCCGATCGCGGGCACCTCCAACTTCGGCGTCTTCCGGATGTGAGGCGATGATTACACGAGTGCTGGTCGCCAACCGGGCCGAGATCGCCCGGCGGGTTTTCGCGACGTGTCGGCGGCTGGGCATCGGCACCGTGGCGGTGTACACCGAACCCGACGCACAGTCGCCGCACGTCGCCGAAGCCGATGCACGCGTTCTACTGCCTGGCGCGCGCGGATACCTCGACTCTGCGGCGCTCGTCGCCGCCGCGAAGGCCGCTGGCGCCGACGCGATCCACCCCGGTTATGGATTCCTCTCGGAGAGTGCCGATTTCGCGGCAGCGGTACAGGAAGCCGGGTTGACCTGGATCGGTCCGCCGGTGTCCGCGGTGGCTGCGATGGGCAGCAAGATCGAAGCGAAGAAGATCATGGCGGCCGCCGGTGTGCCCGTGCTGGAAGAGCTCGACCCGGCCACGGTGACCGACGCTCAGCTGCCCGTCCTCGTCAAGGCGTCAGCCGGGGGCGGCGGCAGGGGCATGCGGGTGGTCACCGAATTGCCGTCCTTGGAAGCGCAAGTCGCGGCCGCGCAGCGCGAGGCGGCGTCGGCATTCGGTGACGACACGGTGTTCTGTGAGCGATACCTGCCGCGCGGCCGCCACATCGAAGTGCAGGTGATGGCCGACGCGCACGGCGCCGTCTGGGCGGTCGGCGAACGCGAATGCTCGATTCAGCGCAGGCACCAGAAGGTCATCGAGGAGGCGCCGTCGCCGTTGGTCGAGCGCGTGCCGGGTATGCGCGACAAGCTGTTCGACGCCGCCCGTCACGCGGCTGCCGCGATCGGTTACACCGGTGCGGGCACGGTGGAATTCCTCGCCGACGAGGACGGGTCGTTCTACTTCCTCGAGATGAACACCCGGTTGCAGGTCGAGCACCCCGTCACCGAATGTGTGACGGGCCTGGACCTGGTCGAACTACAGCTGCAGGTCGCCGACGGGGTCCGTCTCGGCCCGCAACCTCCCGTCGCTCAAGGACATTCGATCGAAGCG
Organism: Mycobacterium sp.; assembly: GCA_032159965.1. Lineage (GTDB taxonomy): Bacteria > Actinomycetota > Actinomycetes > Mycobacteriales > Mycobacteriaceae > Mycobacterium. The sequence continues at coordinate 13,846 of JAVHWG010000513.1, read as the reverse complement.
CGGCTCTACGCCGAGGATCCCGCCCGCAACTGGCGACCGCAAGCGGGGAACCTGCACGGCTTCACCGTCCCCAACGCGATCGCTGCGTTCGCCCCACTCACACGGCCAGGGGTGCGGGTGGATTCCGGTGTGGTCGACGGGTCGGTGGTCTCGGTGCACTACGACCCGATGCTGGCCAAGGTGATCTCATACGCACCCGCCCGCGAGCAGGCCGCCGCACTCCTGTCGGACGCTCTCGCCCGCGCCCGCGTCCACGGGGTGCGCACCAATCGCGACCTGTTGGTCAATGTCCTGCGGCACCCGGCCTTCCTGGCGGGCGACACCGATACCGCGTTCTTCGACACTCACGACCTCGCCTCGCTGAGCCGGCCGTTGGCCGACGCTGTCACCGTCCGGTCATCCGCACTTGCAGCCGGTCTCGCCGAGGCCGCCCACAACCGCGCCGCGGCAAAGGTTTTCGGTGGACTACCTTCCGGGTGGCGCAATCTGGCTGCAGGTTATCAAGTCAAGACCTATACCGACGACACCGGCGACGAGCACCAGGTGCGCTACCGCTTCGAACGTGGCGAACTTCACCTGGCCGACGGAGACGATGTCACACAGGTGTCCGGGTCGCCGTCGCTGGTGGTGCTGCGCATCGACGGTGTCGACAGGCCGTTCGACGTAGCGCGTTACGGCGACGATGTCTACGTCGACTCGGCTCTGGGGCCGGTTCATTTGACGGTGGTACCCCGCTTCCCCGAGCCCGGGTCGTCGCTGCAACCCGGTTCGCTCGTCGCACCGATGCCGGGCGCGATCAGCCGGCTCGGCGCCGAGGTGGGCGACACCGTGAAAGCGGGCCGGCCGATCGTCTGGATGGAGGCGATGAAGATGGAGCACGCCGTCAACGCACCCAAGGATGGCGTCGTCGCCGAGCTCAACGTGACAGTCGGACAGCAGGTGGAAATGGGCGCCGTGCTCGCCCGTGTGGAAGCACCCGATGCTTCGAGCCCCGATGCTTCAAAGAAGGAGAAACCATGACCGAGAACCCATTCGTCGAGAGCGACGAGCGCCAGGCGCTTCGCAAGGCGGTCGCCGCCATGGCCGCAAACTACGGCCAGGACTATTACCTGGAGAAGGCGCGTGCCGGGCAGCACACCGACGAATTGTGGCAGGAGACTGGGAAACTGGGCTTCCTGGGAGTCAACCTTCCCGAAGAGTACGGCGGCGGCGGCGCGGGCATGTATGAGCTGGCGATCGTCATGGAAGAGATGTCCGCGCAGGGCTGCGGACTTCTCTTGATGGTCGTGTCACCGGCCATCAACGGCACGATCATCAGCAAATTCGGCACCGACGAGCAGAAGAAGCGCTGGATCCCCGGCATCGCGGACGGATCGATCACCATGGCGTTCGCGATCACCGAACCCGACGCCGGGTCAAACTCGCACCGCATCACCACCACCGCCCGAAAGGACGGCGGCGACTGGATCCTCAACGGGCAGAAGGTCTACATCTCCGGGGTCGACCAGGCGCAGGCGGTTCTCGTGGTGGGCCGCACCGAAGAGGCTAAAACCGGAAACCTCCGGCCCGCGTTGTTCATCGTGCCAACCGATACGCCCGGATTCACCTACACGCCAATCGAAATGGAGTTGATCAGTCCTGAGCGTCAGTTCCAGGTGTTCATCGACGACGTGCGGCTTCCGGCCGACGCGCTGGTGGGCTCTGAGGACGCCGCGATCGCCCAGCTCTTCGCCGGACTGAACCCCGAGCGCATCATGGGCTCGGCCAGCGCGGTGGGGATGGGCCGGTTCGCGCTGGGCAAGGCCACCGACTACGTCAAGACCCGCCAAGTGTGGAAGACGCCGATCGGTGCGCACCAAGGATTGTCACATCCGTTGGCGCAGAACTACATCGAGATCGAACTCGCCAAGCTGATGATGCAGAAGGCCGCCAGCCTCTACGACAGCGGCGACGACGCAGGCGCGGCGGAAGCGGCCAACATCGCCAAATACGCGGCCGGCGAGGCATCGACTCGAGCCGTCGACCAGGCGGTGCAGTCGTTGGGCGGCAACGGGTTGACCAAGGAGTACGGGATCGCGGCCGCACTCACCTCTTCCCGGTTGGCCCGCATCGCCCCGGTGAGTCGCGAAATGGTCCTGAACTTCGTCGCGCAGACGTCTCTCGGCCTCCCCCGTTCGTACTGATGGCCGCCGCCGTAGTTGACTACGCGGTCGACGGGCCGACGGCGCGCGTCACCCTGAACTCGCCACACAACCGCAACGCACTGTCCACCGCGCTCGTCGATCAGCTGCACCAGCGACTGCGCGACGCCGCCGCGAATCCAGACGTGCGGGCAGTGGTGCTGGGCCACAGCGGCGGAACGTTCTGCGCGGGTGCCGACATGTCGGAGGCGACGTCGGGCGACGGGCCTTCTCAGCGCACCCGGCAGATGACGGATCTGCTGCGGGCGATCGTCGAGCTGCCGCTGCCTGTGGTCGGCGCGATCGACGGGCACGTGCGGGCCGGTGGCTTCGGACTCGTCGGCGCCTGCGACATCGTCGTCGCAGGCCGCAACAGCACGTTCGCGCTCACCGAGGCACGCATCGGCGTTGCGCCGGCGATCATCTCGCTGACGCTGCTCCCGAAGATGAGCCCACGTTCGGTCGGCCGTTATTACCTCACCGGTGAGAAGTTCGGGGCCGACGTCGCCGAGAGCATCGGGCTGGTGACCGTCGCGACCGACGACGTAACCGCCACCGTCGCGGCGATCACCACAGAACTCGCCAAGGGATCGCCGCAAGGACTCCGCGAGTCGAAAGCCCTGACCACCGCGCCGATCCTCGAACAGTTCGACCGGTATGCCGACGACCTGGCCGCCCTGTCCGCGCGATTGTTCGCGTCCGACGAGGCGCGCGAGGGGATGACGGCGTTCCTTGAGAAGCGACCGCCGAGCTGGGCACCTACGGCGACGTGATGGCCGGGCCGCCGGTGTTTCCCGACGCGGCCGCAAGCAGTCGTTTGAGCTGCCGCTGTTCTGCCTGCGTCAGGTTGGACAGAACCCGCTGGTCGGCAACGTGGACGGCATCCTCGGCGCGTTTGAGCAAGGCCTTGCCCTTCGCGGTCAGCTGCGCGGGCAGGGCGCGGCCCGATGAGACGCTGGCGGGACGGGCGATCACACCTCTGTCCTGAAGATTGCGCAGCACGTTGTTCATGGCCTGCGGCGAGACATTCGTGTCGCGGGCCAGTTCGGCGTTGGACCGGCCCGGCGAAAGGGAAAGGATCCGCAGGCAGACGAACTCGGGCAACCCCAGCTGCAACGGTCGCAACGCTGTGGTGACCGCTGGGCGTAACTCGGACATGATCCGGTGCACCAGGTAACCGAGCGGTTGTTCCTCACCCTCATACATATCAATCATATTGACATATATCAATCATGTTGATATCTATGGGACATGACCAATGCACCCAACGACATGGATTTCGACTCGGCTTATCGTGGCGAGGCCCCAGAGCTGGGGATGGGAACGCGCCCGCCCTGGAGCATCGGTGAGCCGCAGCCCGAGATTGCCGCGCTGATCGACGCGGGCAAGTTCCACGGTGACGTGCTCGACGTCGGCTGCGGCGAGGCTGCGGTCTCGCTGTATCTCGCCGAGCTGGGTTACACCACAGTCGGACTTGATCTTTCGCCGACGGCTATCGACCTGGCCCGCGCGGAGGCAGCTCGTCGGGGTCTCGACAATGCGACTTTCGAGGTCGCTGACATCAGTTCGTTCGGCGGCTACGACGACCGATTCGGCACGATCGTCGACAGCACCCTGTTCCACTCGATCCCGGTCGAACTCCGGGACGGCTACCAGCGCTCGATCGTGCGCGCCGCGGCACCGGGTGCGTCGTACTTCGCGCTCGTGTTCGACCGCGGCGGCATGCCGAACGGCCCCGCCAATCCCGTCACCGAGGACGAGCTGCGCGACGTGGTGTCGAAGTACTGGACGGTCGACGACATCCGGCCGGCCCGTATCCATGCGAACGTGCCTGACGAATTCGGCGCCATCGTCGGCCTGGAGCTGCGCGATGAGCCCAACGGCCGCAAGTCGATGAGCGGCTGGCTGTTGTCGGCACACCTCGGCTGACGCGGTCCACGGGCACGTAGGGCCGTGCTGTCCTGCGTTGCGCGAAGATCGGGTCGGCGGCAAAGACGTGGCAGCGACGAACAATTTGCTGGCTGCCGCGCCGCAGGCGGGTGTCGGGCACGTCGTCTACATCTCAATCGTCGGCGTGGATCGCATCCCTTTGCCGTACTACCGGACAAAGCTTCGCGTCGAGCAGCAGCTAGCCAGCTCACAGGTTGGCCACACGGTGCTTCGGGCCACACAATTCCACGCGCTGGTCGCAACGTCGTTCTCGATGCACCGCTTTCTCCCGTTGCTGTTCGCCCTTCGCGGCACGCGTTTCCAACCGATCAGCACCCGTGATGTGGCCTCGCGGATGGTCGAGTTGGCTGCCGCGGAGCCCCAGGAAAGGGCTGCTGACATCGGCGGACCCGAGCTCAGGGAGCATGCCGCGTTCGCGAAGTCGTATCTGTCCTGGCGCGGCAGCCGTCGGCCCGTCGTCGCAGTGCGCGTACCTGGCGAGGTCGCTGGCGGCTACCGGGCGGGTGCGCACCTCGCACCGCAGAACGCGATCGGTACCGAGACCTTCGACGATTGCCTTCGTCGATCTTGATAGTTCCCTGGGCAACGTCACGTTGACGTCGTAGGCTCGACAGTTGATGACGAGCAATATTCCTCAGCGAAACGCAGAGTCGCGAGCTGCCGACACCGATCGGATTCAGGTCGCGCAGTTGCTGACGGATGCGGCAGCGCAAGGGCAGCTAGAGATGAGCGAGTACGAAGATCGGCTCGCAAAGGTCTATGCCGCCAAGACTTTCATCGAACTCGACCGGCTCAGCGCGGACCTCCCGGGCGCGGCGATGCCGCGGCGACGCGGTTTCCGCCCGGCGCCGTCGACGATGCTGCTCGCCATCATGAGCGGGTTCGAACGCCGGGGACGGTGGAACGTACCCCGGCAGCTGACGACGTTCGCGTTATGGGGCGGCGGAATCGTCGATCTGCGGTACGCCGACTTCACCAGTGCCGAAGTCGAGATCAAGTCGTACTCGATCATGGGCGGCCAGACCATCCTGGTGCCGCCGGAGACCAACGTCGAGGTGCGTGGCGTGGGCGTCATGGGCACGTTCGACGGCGGCGGCGACGGCGAAGGCATGCCCGGCGCTCCGCACGTCGTCGTGCGCGGCTTCTCGTTCTGGGGCAGGGTCGGCGTCAAGCGGGTGCAACGCAAGCACTGAGGTCCCGTTCTCCGCGAGCGTGCGCGGGCGGTCAGCGGCGGCGGGAGCGGAGGTAGTCGCCGACGACCGCGGCGCCGAGGCCGTCGAGGTCGGGCACGACGACGCGGCCCCCCACCCGGCGCGCGACCTGATCGATGAACCGCGCCAGACCCGCGTCGCTGCCGAGCCGGAAGATCGTGACCTGTGCGCCAAGCTTGGCCATGTCGTCGAATCCCCGCACGGTGTGCGCGATGGTCCGCGGGTGCGGCGGGTAATCAAAAAACACCTGCGCCGGCTCGTCGCTGCGACCAAGACCGCTCTCCAGGTGAGCAGTCGGCTCACCGTCGGTGACGACCAGCACCACGGGCTGGGCATTCGGATGCCGACGAAGGTGCCTGCCTGCCAGAGCCAGCGCATGGTGCAGATTGGTGCCCTGCTCGTAAACGCCTTCCAGCCCGGTCAATTCGGCGGCGCTGAGCGTCCTGGCATAGCGGCCGAACGCGATGATCTGCAGCGCGTCGGACCGAAAGCGGGTGCTGACAAGTTGATTGAGTGCCAATGCGGTGCGCTTCATCGGCAGCCAGCGATTCTCCATCACCATCGAGAACGAGGTGTCGACCAGCAGAGCCACCACCGCCTGCGTGCGCGTCTCGGTTTCGGAGACTTCGACGTCGTCGACCGTGATCCGAATACCGGAGGAGCGGTCCTTCATCCCCGCCTCCCGTAACACGGCATTCGTCAGCGTGCGGGTGACGTTCCACGGTTCGGTATCACCGAACTGCCACGGCCGCGTCGCGCCGGTCTGCTCGCCCGCGGCGCCCGCGCGTTGCGTCTCACGCTCGCCGCGGCGGCCTGACAACTGCTGGGCGACATCACGAAGAGCTGCTTGACCCAACTGCCGCATGGCTTTCGGCGACAACCGCCATTGTCCGTCCGAGCCACGATCAAGGAACCCCTGATCGAGCAGAGCCTTCTCCAACTCCGACAAGGTCTTGGCGTCGACAGCAGCGTCGTCCCCGAGCTGACGAGCCAGCATGTCCAGGTCGACGTCGTCCATGGTCGCTCCGGCGTAGCTCTGCGACAGCGCCTCGGCCAGCTGCTCGAGTTCCGCGATGTCCGACAGCGCCTGAGCACCCGCGCCCATACCGAGCGGATTGTCACCGGAGAACCTCGACGATCCGGCCCAGTCCTCACCAGGCCGGGCGGCCTGCAGGTGGCCGTCGAGGCGATTGAGCGCGTTCATCAGTGACGGCGAGCCAAAAGCCTGCTGCGCCAACGCATCCAGCTCGGCGCGTTGGTCCGGGCTCAGGCTGTTGCGGAACCGTTGCGCCGCGGCCGCCCGCTGCGCCAGCGAGTCGAGCAACTCATCCACGTTGCGGGGGTTCTCAGGGAAGAACTCTCCGTGCTTGGACATGAAGTCTTGGAAGTCCTCAGGTGTGTCCTGCCCTTTTTCATGCTTGTCGAGCAGGTCGTTGAGGTCGTCGAGCATCTCGTTGACGCGCTGGCGGTCCTCGTCCGTGGCATTCTCGAGGGCATCCTTCATGCCCGCGAACCGCTGATCGAGCATCTCGCGGCCGAGCAGGTCCTTGATCTGGTCGTACTTTTCCCGAGCCTCCGGACTGCGCCACTCGTAGTCACCGAGCTCCTGGACCGCCTTCGCCGGCGACGGAGGCAGTGACTCGATCCGCATCTCCGAGAACCGCGCGTCGTCGTCGAGGGCACGTGCGAGCTCTTTACGCTCGGCCAGCACCGCCTCATCGAGCAGGCGCTTGACCTCCTGGAGCGTGCCGTCAAGATTGTGCTGGCTCAACAACTCTCGGCGGCGTCGATTAGCCTCGGCCGCCAACCGGTCCGCCCCGCGCATGTCCTTGGTGCCGCGGCGCAGCAGCTCAGAAAGCGCACGTCGCGGCGACGTGCCGTCCATGACGTCCTGACCGATCTGTTCTAGCGCGTCGCGCAGATCCACCGGGGGCGCCAACGGATCCGGCCCTCCGGTGTAGGCGGAGTAGAGGGACGAACGACCTCGCCGTCTTGCGGGTCTAGCCATAAACGGTCTCTCCGTCGCCGGTGACTTTGTCGATGCGCTTGGCCAGGTACAGCGCCTCAAGCGCCAGTTCGATTGCGGCGGCGCGTTGCCCGTCGGACTTGGCCTCCAGCCGTCGCTGGATCTCGGCGACCGCGGGAACCTCGGGCACTGCCGCCAGCACATCCCTCGCGGAGACCCGTTCACCGGTAGTGACCGGTGACCCGTGCTCGACGGCGGCGACGATCGGCCCGACGTCGATGCCGCCCAACAGTTTCTGGGCGGTATCCGCGGTGGCCCGGCGCAGCAGGTGTTCCAGCACCGCCTGTTCGCGGCCTTCCTCACCCGACTCGAACTCCAGTTTGCCGCGGAGCACGTCGACCACCGTCTCCAGGTCCACCACGCGCGCCACGGGATCCTGTTCCCCGAGGATCGCGGCGCGATGGCGCGCCGACGCGGCAACGGTCTCGGCGGCTGCGATCGCGAAGCGTGCCGACACCCCGGATCGCTGGTCGATCGAGCGGGACTCGCGCAGGTAGCGGGCGAAGCGGGCGAGGATCTGCAAGAGGTAACCGGGTACCTCGGCCGCCAGATGAGCCTCCTGGCGGATGACGCCCACCTCGGCGTCGAGTTCCAGCGGGTAGTGCGTGCGGATCTCAGCGCCGAACCGGTCCTTCAGCGGCGTGATGATGCGCCCGCGGTTGGTGTAGTCCTCCGGGTTCGCGCTTGCTACGACCAACACGTCCAGCGGCAGCCGCAGCGTGTAGCCGCGAACCTGGATGTCGCGCTCCTCCATCACGTTGAGCATCGCGACCTGAATCCGCTCGGCGAGGTCGGGCAACTCGTTGATGGCCACGATCCCGCGGTGCGCCCGAGGGATCAGTCCGAAAGCGATGGTCTCCGGATCACCGAGGCTGCGGCCCTCGGCCACCTTGATCGGGTCGATGTCGCCGACCAGGTCGGCAACGCTGGTGTCCGGAGTGGCGAGCTTCTCGGTGTACCGCTCGCTGCGATGCCTCCACGCCACAGGCAGATCGTCGCCGGAATCGGCGGCCCGGCGGATCGAGGCCGGGGTGATCGGGTGATAAGGGTGCTCGCCCAGCTCAGAGCCCGCGATCACCGGCGTCCACTCGTCCAGCAAGCCGGCCAGCGACCGCAGAAGCCGTGTCTTGCCCTGGCCGCGCTCACCCAGCAGGACGAAGTCGTGGCCGGCGATCAGCGCACGTTCGAGCTGCGGCAGCACGGTCTCGTCGAAGCCGAAGATCCCGGTCCAGACATCACGGCCCTCGGCGAGCGCTGCCAGCAGGTTCTCCCGCATCTCATCCTTGACGGCACGCTCGCGGTGGCCCGAAGCGCGCAGCTCGCCAAGCGTTCGCGGGAGTTCTTTAGGTTGGGTCACTACTTCACGTTACGACGGCCGGCTGGGTGGTTCACCTCGGCGTGGCAATGAGGCCGGTCAAATGCCAGTTTCCCGCTCCTGGGCAGTGCCCATCGGCGAGCCGGGCCACCACTCCCGACGCCTAGTGCGCGAAATGCCTCGCCCCGGTCGCGTACAGCGTCACGCCGGCCTTTTCTGCGGCCTCGGTCACGACGTCGTCTCGCATGGATCCGCCAGGATGGACAATCGCCTTGACGCCTGCCGCGGCCAGCGTCTGCAGCCCATCTGGAAACGGGAAGAAGGCGTCGGAGGCCGCCACGGCTCCGCGTACCCGCTCACCCGCGCGCTCGACGGCGAGGCGGGCCGCGTCGACACGGTTCACCTGACCCATACCGACACCGACGGTGGCCCCGTTCGCGGCGACCACGATCGCGTTGGACTTCACCGCGCGGCAGCTGCGCCACGCGAACGCGAGGTCGGCCAGCGTGTCCGGATGAGCGGGTTCCCCCGCCACCAAACGCCAATTCACCGGGTTGTCGCCCGCCGCGTCGAGGGCATCACGCTGTTGCACCAGCAGGCCACCGCTGACCTGTCTGAACTCGACCCCACCGGCCAGCGGTTCAGACGCGATCAGGATTCTGATGTTCTTCTTTCGCGCAAGCACGTCGACCGCGCCCTCCTCGTAGGCCGGCGCGATGATCACTTCGGTGAAGATGTCGGCGACAGTTTCGGCCATTTCGACGCTGACGGCCGTGTTCGATGCGATCACCCCGCCGAATGCGCTCACCGGGTCGCATTCGTGGGCCTTTCGGTGGGCGTCGGCGACCGAGACCGACGACACCGCGATGCCGCACGGGTTCGCGTGCTTGATGATCGCCACACAGGTCTCTTCGTGATCGAACGCCGCCCGCCACGCGGCATCCGCATCCGTGAAGTTGTTGTACGACATCTCTTTCCCGTGTAACTGCTCGGCCTGCGCCAAGCCTGGCCAGGCCGAATCGTCGAGGTAAAGCGCGGCCTGCTGATGCGGGTTCTCGCCGTACCTGAGGACAGCCGATCGGCGCCACGTGCCCGCGAACCACGCGGGCAGAACCTGTGCGGTGTCATCGTCCTCGGGCGCCAGAGTCGAGCCCATCCACGTCGCCACCGCGACGTCGTACTCTGCGGTGTGGCGAAATGCCAACGCCGCCAATTTCTTTCGCTCCCCCAGTGTGAATCCGCCCGAGCGCACCGCCGCGAGCACACCGTCATATCCGCGCGGGTCGGTGACGACGGCGACGCTGGGGTGATTCTTCGCCGATGCGCGCACCATCGCGGGGCCGCCGATGTCGATCTGCTCGACGCACTCGTCGACGTCGGCGCCGGATGCAACGGTTTCGGAGAACGGGTACAGGTTGACCACCACAAGGTCGAACGGCGCAATACCGAGCTCGCGCAGCGCATCGAGGTGGTCGGCCTTGCGGGAGTCCGCCAGCAGGCCTGCGTGCACCGCCGGATGCAGGGTCTTGACTCTGCCCTCCAGAATCTCCGGGAACCCAGTCACCGACTCGACCGAAGAGACGGGAATACCTTCGCCCGCAATCGTTTTAGCGGTCGACCCGGTGGAGACCAGCTCGACACCGGCGGCGTGCAGCCCGCGGGCCAGCCCGGCGAGACCTGACTTGTCGTAGACACTGATCAACGCCCGGCCGATCGGCCTGCGGCCGTCTTGCTCCGTCATCCTATCGTTGCCTTTCGTCCGGTCCAGGTCACGCCGCGGGTGGCCACGTCGGCAATCACCTGTGCGAGCAGTCGTCTTTCGACAACCTTGATTCGTTCGTGCAATGCGCTCTCGTCGTCGTCATCGAGGACGGAGACGACTTCCTGCGCGAGTATCGGTCCCGTATCCATCCCGGCGTCGACGAGGTGCACCGTGCAGCCGGTGACCTTCACGCCGTAGTCCAGCGACTCCGGGACGGCATGCGCACCGGGGAACGCAGGCAGCAGCGCGGGATGGGTGTTCACGATCCGGCCGAGATACCGGGTAAGGAACTGCGGGCCAAGGATTTTCATAAACCCCGCGGATACGATGAGATCGGGTCGGTGAGCCGACGTGGCCTCGGTCAGCGCGGTGTCCCACCCGGCTCGATCCGCAAAGTCCTTGAGCCGAACGGTGTATACGGGCACGCCGGCGGCAGCCGCGACCTCGACAGCAGGGCAGTCACGATCGACACCGACGGCGACAACTCGTCCGGGGTAGTCGCCGTGCGCCGTATCCAGCAGCGAGCTCAGCAGTGATCCGGTGCCAGAGGCCAGCACCACGAGCCGCGCCGGTGCGGTGGAAGGCACGCGGAGCGGCTGTTGCACGCTGGCAGCCTAGTCGGAGGGCTTGGGCGGGACCTCGTCAGCCACGGGTGGCTCCTCGGTCGCTCCACCGGAGTCGACGGCGCCCGCCATGTCCGGCCCGGTGTCTGGTTCGTCCACTGGCGCGTCGTCGCTCTTGCGGGTGCGGTTGCGGGGCTGGCGCGGCGGAAGGATGATGCCCCCCGCCATTGCGACGGTCAGCGCGCCGATCCCGGCGAACCACAGGAAAACGGCGGGCACGAAAGTGCTTTGGTCGACGCCGACGTCTCCGAAGTTGCCCAGCCGGCCGCCGGCTGCGTAGCCGAGCAGGGCCAACACCGTCGCCGACATCAGAGCGGCGACCAGCAGCTTCGCCACAGCGGTCACCGGCGGCAACGGGCGCCGTGCGCACTGCTGGCCCAGCGCTACCGCGGACGCGGCGGCGGCAACGAGCAGGATGACCCAGATCGGGCCCAGGGGCGGCGCCGGAGCCGCCGCCAGCACGGGCACCGCGGGAATGTCGCCGCCGTACACCGTGAATGCACTGAAGGTCGCGATACCGACATGGGCGCTGGACCCCACCGCGACAGCCGCGGTGCCGACGATCACGTTCGGGATGTACAGGATCGAGAGCAGGGTAAGGCTCAACTGTCCGAAGAGGGAGTCGGTAATCGCGTACGCGTCGTGCATCGCGGACCAGTGCACGATCAGGGAGAGAGCGGCGGCCACGCCGGAAAGTCCGAGCAGCGAGCACACGCCGGCGGCGGCCGCACGCGCCGACTCCCCCACCCACGCGGGTATGTTCGCCTCGCGCAACAGCCGGCCTCCCGTCCGGGAGGCGACACCGAAGGCCGCGCCGATCGCGTGCACGGCCAGGACTCCAGCGAAGGCGCGCAACGCATTCGGGGTCTGAAGCTGGGTGAGCACCGATGCGGCGTCGTGGATCACCGCCAGCGCGATCGCCGTCATCAGCAACGGCCCGCCCAGCGCGGACGCGACGATCCAGCGGATGACGAACCAGGAGCCGTTGACCGGGGTCGCGCGGGCAGTCGTGCGTGCGGTACCCCACACCATCGCTAGCACGGGCAGAAGCGGCATCACCGAGAGCTCGCGACCCGCGATGGTGACCGGTACCTGGTGGACTGCGAGCCACATGCTCGCGATCGCCCCCAACGCGCCCGTCATGTCGCTGTTGACGACGACGAGCTGGATCAGCACAACAGCGGCAATCACGAGCAACGCAACCAGGGACGGACCGAAGGCGACGGTGAGCAGGTCCCGTCCCTGGCGTGGTCCCGTCGCCCGGTTGCGGTCCATCAGCGGCTTCGCGGCCAAGCGTGGAGAGTGCTTTACTACGCCGGCGGCGGCGCGGGCGACTCGGTGTCCTGCTGCTCCAGGGAGACCTTCTGGGTCGGCTGGTCAGACGACGACGGCGTGGACTGGTCCTGTGCTGGCTGCTGACTCGGCGGTGGCGCGAAGGTGGGAAACCCGGTGGGAGGGGTAGGAGGACCGGCCGCGTGGCCCTGGCCTGGGTATCCGCCCGCCGGTGGACCGCCCGCGTAGACGGTCGGTGGACCGCCCGGCGAAGCCCCCGCCGGCGCAGCAGCCTGGAACGGACCCGACGGCGGGCCGCCGGGATATCCACCGTATTGCGGGAAGCCCTGCGGCTGGCTGTAGCTCTGGGGTCCGGCGCTGGGTGGCTGCTGGGGAACACCCTGCTGCGGCTGGGCGAACTGAGGTTGCTGCCCGGGTTGCTGACCGTAATACGCCGCGTACTGCTGGTAGGGGTCGTACTTGGGCCGCGGCGCGGGCGGGGAGATGACGCCGGCATCCATCAGCAGTGCGGCGATCGCGAGCACGGTCTGCAGCGCAGCTACGACGACGATCACGATCAACGCCCAGCCTGCGCCCTTCGCGTGGCTGATGAGGTCGAAGATCGTCAGCAGGAAGCCAGCAATTGCGGTGGCGCTGACGACCCCCGTGTAGTTGCCCTGCTTCGGCAGCAGACCGACGACTGCGAACAGCCCGGCGAACAACGTCGCAAGCACGCCGAGCGTCACGGTGGAACCGGCTGCCGCGTCGCCTTTCCAGATCGGCCCGAAACACAACAGGTAGGCGGCTAGCCCCAGCACCGCCACACCGATGAGCAGATACAGCGGCAGCTTGCTCGGTCCCGCGTCGACTTTCGGGATCTCGGTTGTCTGCGCGTACGCGCCAGGTTGCTGCGCGCCCGTGTAGCCAGGTCCCCCTGACGAATAGGTCATGGCGTCTCCCGTGCGGTAGGCATCGGATCGGTGATCGGGACCACGCTAGCGCACCGCGCTGAGCATTCCCCCCGGCAGCGTCGGGCCGTCGTCGGGACCCTCACCTTGCACTCCAATACTGAAACACGTTCTAATTCCGGCATGGACTACGGGATCGTTCTGTTCACCAGCGACCGGGGCATCGCGCCGGGGACCGCGGCCAAGCTCGCCGAAGACCACGGCTTCCACACCTTTTACGTCCCGGAGCACACACACATCCCGATCAAGCGCGAGGCGGCCCACCCGACCACCGGTGATTCGTCGCTGCCCGACGACCGCTACATGCGCACGCTGGACCCGTGGGTGAGCCTCGGCGCAGCATCGGCGGTCACCTCGCGGATCCGGTTGTCGACGGCCGTCGCGCTGCCCGTTGAGCACGACCCGATCACGTTGGCGAAATCGATAGCGACGCTGGATCACCTGTCCGGCGGCCGGGTCAGCGTAGGGGTCGGATTCGGTTGGAACACAGACGAACTCGCCGATCATCGGGTTCCGGCCGGAAAGCGGCGCACCATGCT
>JAVHWG010000495.1:0-7446 GCA_032159965.1 Mycobacterium sp. | reverse complement strand
TCATGGCTTTACCTTCGCAACGCGCCGGACCTCTCAGTGTGCCGCAGAACTCACAGCTCAGACACCGCGACACACCACCGACCGCATGAAAGTGTGGTTTTCGTCACGTTCACAGATGAGCGATTTCTAAGAGAACCGCTTAGCGCGGCTAGCACCGATCGGATCCGCGCGCAGTCGCCCATACGCCCTCGCGCCCGGCCGTCAGAACGGCGTTACGTGTACCAGCCCAGCACCCGCGAGGTGAGCAGGACCAGACCGAGTGAGACGGTCGCGACCACCACCAGCCCGATGACGGCGACCACCAACGGCCGCCAGCCTGTCTTGGCCAGTTCGCGGATGTTGGTGTTGAGCCCGACGCCTGCAAACGTCAGGAGGAAAGCCCATTTCGAGACGTTCCCGATGTTCGTGGTCTGACCCTTGGTCAGCCAGCCCGCGGTCGCGATCGCCGACACCGCCAGGAAACCCAGCACGAACTTGGGGAACTTGTCCCACAGGAAGGCGGCCTTGGCCCGGACACCCGGAGCGAGCTGGTCGGCTTCGCCGCGCGATGCCCAGTACAACGCGAAGCCCAGCACGACGAAACCGATCAACGCATTGCGGGTGGACTTCACCAGGACAGCGATCTTGCCCGCCTCCGGCGAGAACAAGTATCCGGTCGCGGTGGTTTCCGCGGTGTTGTCGACCGCCAGGCCGGCCCAGAACCCGAACTCGTGATCGGTCAGCCCAATCAAGTGCCCCAGTGGCGGCAACGTGAACAGCGCCACCGCGCCGAGAGCGAGGATCGCGGCGATCGCGTATCCGACATCGCTGTTGCGCGCTTTGATCGCCCCCTTCGACGCGATGATCGCGGACACACCGCAGATCGACGTGCCGATGGCCAGCAACGAACCCAATTTGCCCGAGAGGCCGAACAATCGGGCTGCGAGGAGGATGATTCCGCCCGCGATCGCCATGTCCAGGAGGATCTGCACGAGGCTGAGACCGCCGAGCTTGATGATGTCCCCGAGCACGAACCGTGCCCCCAGCGCGACGATGCCGATCTTCAACCAGAACTCGTAGGTCGCCACGCCCGGCTTGAAAATGCGATGGAGGCCGACGGTGTTCGTCACAATCAGCCCGAAGACGATGGCCCACAGGACGTATTCGATGTCGGGCACCGTCCAGTGCTGGCGCTTCGCCAGTGCATTCCACTCGATTTGGGCGTATTTGCCGGCCAGCCCGACCGCGATCAGCAGAAGAACGCCGGGAATGTAAGCGAGCAGGTTGCGAGTCGGGAAGGTCTCGTCAGCGCTCGGATCGTCCTGTTCGCGGCGATCGTCCTCTTCGCGGTGGTCGCCCTGTGCGACGGATACGGTGCTCATTTCGTCACCACGGAATCCTGGGCAGCACATTGGCTACCGCTAGAACGACGAACACGCCGGCGACGATCACGGCCCACCAGTCCAAACCAATCTTCTGCAGCCACGTCGTTCGCAGCTCTTTTTCAGCCATGGCGAAGATGGTCTCGATGTCCTATACGCGCAGCAAGGGATTCGCTCGGGCTGATCGAGAAAGGATGGTTCTAGGGTCGAATTCCTCGGCACAAAGCGGTTACCGCGTGCGCTTCCGGGGAACGCCGTCCTCATGCATCCGGAGAACGCTGTCCTACATTAACGACATGCCCGCCCGTCGAAACGCCACCCGGGACTTCGACGCCGACTACGACGAACACGCGGTGACGATAACCCCGCGTGAACACGAGGCAGCAGGCGTCAAGGCCGTGGTGGTCTCGCTGCAACGCGGACTGAAGTCGATGGGCATGTTCCGCACCGCGGCCTCACTGCTTCGGCTGAATCAGCGCAAGGGTTTCGACTGCCCGGGTTGCGCCTGGCCGGAAGACCACGGCGGCCGTAAATTCGCGGAGTTCTGCGAAAACGGCGCCAAGGCCGTCGCCGATGAGGCCACCAAGAGAGTCGTCACGCCTGAGTTCTTCGCCCGCCATTCCATGGCTGACCTGTCTGGGAGGAACGAATACTGGCTCAGCCAACAAGGCCGCCTCACCCACCCGATGGTCCTGCGCGCGGGTGACGACCATTACCGGCCGACCACGTGGGACGACGCGTACGCGCTGATTGCCGAACACCTGCGCGCACTTGCGAGTCCCGACGAGGCGGTGTTCTACACGTCGGGCCGGACAAGCAACGAGGCCGCTTTCGTCTACCAGCTGATGGCCCGCAGCTACGGCACCAACAACCTTCCCGACTGCTCCAACATGTGTCACGAGTCCTCAGGTGCGGCGCTCGTCGAAGCAATCGGCGTCGGCAAGGGATCCGTGACCGTCGCCGACATCGAGGCTGCCGATCTGATCGTCATTGCCGGGCAGAATCCGGGGACCAACCATCCGCGAATGTTGTCGGTGCTGGAGAAGGCAAAAGCGAACGGCGCGAAGATCATTGCCGTCAATCCACTACCCGAGGCCGGGCTGATCCGGTTCAAAGACCCGCAAAAGGTGCACGGCGTCGTCGGGCACGGAATCCCGATCGCGGACGAGTTCGTGCAAATCCGACTGGGTGGCGACATGGCCCTGTTCGCCGGCCTGGGACGCCTGCTGTTCGAGGCAGACGACCGCGCGCCGGGCACCGTCGTAGACCGTGCGTTCATCGCCGAGCATTGTGCGAATGCCGAAGCGTACGAGGCACACACGCGCGCGGTCGACCTGGACAGCGTGCTGGAGGCCACCGGTATCGACCGCGGTCAGCTCAATCGGGTGGCCGACATGATGATCGCGTCAGAACGCACCGTCGTCTGCTGGGCGATGGGCCTCACGCAACACAAGCACGCGGTATCGATGATCTCCGAGATCACGAATGTGATGCTGATGCGCGGGATGATCGGCAAGCCGGGTGCCGGATTGTGCCCTGTGCGTGGCCATTCCAACGTGCAGGGTGACCGCACGATGGGCATCTGGGAGAAGATGCCCGAGGAGTTCCTGACGGCTCTGGACACTCGATTCGGCATCACCAGCCCGCGCAGGCACGGTGTCGACACGGTCGGCGCCATTCGAGCCATGCGCGACGGGCAGGCGAAGGTGTTCGCCGGCATGGGCGGCAACTTCGTCTCGGCGACACCCGATACCGCCGTGACCGAGGCCGCCATGAGGAGATGTGCACTGACGGTTCAAGTGTCCACGAAGCTCAACCGCAGCCACGTCGTCACGGGACGTGAGGCGCTGATCCTTCCGTCGCTGGGCCGCACCGACCGTGACCTTCAGCGGGGCGTGAAACAGCAGGTTTCCGTGGAGGATTCGATGTCGATGGTGCATCTGTCCCGCGGCAGCCTGAACCCGCCCAGTGAGCACGCGCGCAGCGAGGTGGCCATGGTCTGCCAGCTGGCCCGCACGCTGCTAGGTCCGGATCATCCCGTGCCGTGGGAACGGTTCAACGACGACTACGACGTCATCCGCGACGCGATCGCTGCCGTAGTCTCTGGCTGCGAGGATTACAACCGCAAGGTGCGACAACCTGATGGATTCCAATTACCCCATCCTCCAAGGGATTCCCGACTGTTTCCGACGACCACGGGTAAAGCGAACTTCGCGGTCAATCCGCTGGAATGGGTGCCGGTGCCGCCCGGGCGGTTGGTGCTGCAGACATTGCGCAGTCACGACCAGTACAACACCACGATCTACGGCCTCGACGACCGCTACCGCGGGGTCAAAGGTGGCCGCCGCGTCGTATTCGTCAACCCCGCCGACATCACAACGTTCGGCCTGAAGGACGGCGACCGCGTCGACCTTGTGTCGGAGTTCACCAACGGCGAAGAGCAGCAGCAGGAGCGACGCGCCAAGGATTTCCGGGTGGTCGCCTACTCGACCCCCGTCGGCAATGCCGCCGCTTACTACCCGGAGACCAATGCCCTCGTCGCACTGGACAATGTGGCAGACAAGTCGAATACGCCGGTGTCCAAAGCG
Source organism: Mycobacterium sp. (assembly GCA_032159965.1). Taxonomy (GTDB): domain Bacteria; phylum Actinomycetota; class Actinomycetes; order Mycobacteriales; family Mycobacteriaceae; genus Mycobacterium. The sequence continues at coordinate 3,497 of JAVHWG010000495.1, read as the reverse complement.
ATAGTGATCCGGTTGGAGCGCGCGTCCCCGGCGGCAGAGCGAAGTGCACCGTGGGACGGGTGACCTCGCGGCGGCGTGCCCAGCATGTCACCGCAGACGACACCGTGACTCGGCCCGAGACTCTGGCGGTCGAGGAACCCCTGGAGATCAGGGTGAACGGCACTGCCGTCACGGTAACGATGCGCACCCCAGGGGCCGACGTCGAACTGGCACAAGGCTTTCTGCTCACTGAAGCCGTGATTACCGAGCGTGACGACGTGCAGACGGTCCGATACTGCCGAGGAGAGGGCGAAGACGGTCTGAACACCTACAACGTCCTGGACATCACACTGGCACCCGGCGTCGAGCCGCCGCGGCTCGACGTGACCAGGAACTTCTACACCACCTCCTCGTGCGGCGTTTGCGGCAAGGCCTCGCTGGAGGCGGTGAAGCTGGTCAGCCGTCACCCGCCCGGCGACGATCCCGCCGTGGTGGCAGCCAACACCTTGACGGCAATGCCGGGGCAGTTGCGTTCAGCGCAGCGGGTGTTCGCTAGCACCGGCGGTCTGCACGGTGCCGCACTGTTCGACGTCGACGGCACGATGCTTGCCAGCCGTGAGGACATCGGTCGCCATAACGCTGTCGACAAGGTGATCGGCTGGGCGCTGGAATCACGTCGAATTCCGTTGACCGGCACCGTGTTACTGGTCAGTGGGCGCGCATCGTTCGAGTTGACGCAGAAGGCGGTGATGGCGGGTATCCCGGTGCTCGCGGCGGTGTCGGCACCGTCGTCGCTGGCCGTCGACCTCGCCAGCCAGTCAGGCCTCACGCTCGTGGCGTTCCTGCGGGGCAATTCGATGAACGTCTACACACGACCGGATCGGGTGGTGCGCTGATGATTTCTGGTCATGCGCCACAGACGCAGGGGCAACAGCCCCAATAGCGGTGCCCGCTTACCGATGTCGGCGGTGTCGCGGCGGTTCAGCGCCGTCGCGTAACGGACGGCGTCGTCCTCGATCGAGTATTCCTTTGATCCACTGTCCTGACCGCAGCCCCGGTCGCACTCCCAGCGCATGATGGGTCCGTCAGCGCTGAACGCCGTTCGATGCCCGAGAAGGCGGCACGCCCACGGCGTCACGGCGTCGACCCGGTCGACTCGTCGGCCGTCATCGGCAAAGCGATGTCCTCGAGCGGTTTCTGTTCGGCGTTGACTCCCACGAGGAGTTCCACGACGCCGGCGAACGCCATCACCACCGCACTGGCGACGAAGGACCACAGCATCAGGTGGCGATCGCCGGTGTTCACCATCCTGGAGAACAACAGCGGACCGGTGATGCCCCCGATCGCCGTGCCGACCGCGAAGAAGAACGCGATGGCCAGCGCGCGCGTCTCCATCGGGAAGATTTCGCTGACGGTGAGGTATGCAGAGCTGGCGCCCGCCGAGGCGAGGAAGAAGCACACCAGCAGCACGCTCATGAATCCCCAGACACCACCCGCATCACTGACGAACACCCACGCCAGCACTGCGGCGACCGCGGCAGAACCCAGATATGACGCCGCGATCATTCGCTTGCGCCCGACGGTGTCGAAGAGTTTCCCCAGAATCAACGGGCCCGCGAAGTTGCTCAGCGCCCACACCACGAAGAACAGGGGCACGGCGCTGGAGGACACATCGTAGAAGCCCTTCAACAGGGTGCCGAGGTTGAACGTCACGCCGTTGTACAGGAACGCCTGCCCGATGAAGAGCGCCAAGCCCAGAACGGCGCGGCGCGGATATCGGCTGAACGCAACGGCGGCGATCTCGCGGAACGGAATCGTTTTGCGCTGACGGACTTTGAGCGAGCCCTCCGCGTTGTCCAGCGGCTCGTTCGTTTCGGCTTGCACTCGCTGTTCGATGCCGTCGACGATGCGCTCGGCCTCATCTTCGCGTCCATGGATGAACAGCCAGCGGGGGCTCTCGGGAATCGACCGACGGACGACGAGCACCATCAGACCGAAGATCGCGCCCATTCCGAACGCGAGCCGCCAGCCGATATCTGTAGCGAAGATCGATTGGTCGAGAAACAGAAGAGCCGCGACTGCGCCTCCCGCGGCGCCCAGCCAGTAGGACCCGTTGATGGCGAGGTCGACGCGGCCCCGCACCCGTGCGGGGATCAGTTCGTCGACGGCGGAGTTGATGGCCGCGTACTCGCCGCCGATACCCGCGCCGGTGAAGAACCGGGCGAGGTAGAAGTACCAGGGCGCGAACGCGAAGGCCGTCGCCACCGTCGCCACGAGATAGAGCGCCAGCGTGACCATGAACAGCTTCTTGCGCCCGAAACGGTCGGTGAGTTGACCGAAGAACAGCGCCCCGATGCAGGCGCCGGCGATATAAATGGCCGCGGCGACGCCGATCTGAGCGTCGGTGATGGTGATTCCACTGCCGTGCTCGGTCAACCGCGCGGCGACGTTGCCGACCATCGTGACCTCGAGGCCGTCGAGAATCCAGACGCCGCCGAGGCCGATCACCACCCGCCAGTGAAAACGACTCCAGGGCAACCGGTCCAGCCGAGCTGGGACCTGGGTGGTGATTGTGCGTGCCTGCACGCCGGCGTCCATGTGGGCTCCCTTGCCGCTGTTTGGCGTAGGGAGTTGCCGCTCAGGCCCGTTTTGAACCACCGAAATGAGAACCGCCCACGCCGAGGCTGACGCCAGCGTTCTCGCTACTCGAACTTTCCCGCGCCCACGTCAGTTTCGACGGTGACGCAACGTGCTTACGCGCTCTTCTCGCGGCGTTCCGGACGTGCCGGCTTGCGCGGGACGATCGTGGGAAGAACGTTGTCCTGGACCGTTTCCTTGGTGACGACGACCTTCGCGACGTCGTCGCGGCTGGGGATGTCATACATCACGGGGAGCAGGACTTCCTCCATGATCGCTCGCAGACCGCGAGCACCGGTGCCGCGGTGGATCGCCTGATCGGCGATCGCGTCTAGCGCATCCTCGGTGAATTCCAGTTCCACGCCGTCCATTTCAAAGAGCCGCGTGTACTGCTTGACCAACGCGTTCTTCGGCTGGGAGAGGATCTGCACCAGCGAGTCTTTGTCCAGGTTCGTCACCGACGCGACAACCGGGAGGCGTCCGATGAACTCGGGGATCAGGCCGAACTTGATCAGATCCTCAGGCATCACCTCGGCGAAGTGATCCTGAGTGTCGATCTCGGCCTTGCTCTTGACCTCCGCGCCGAACCCGATGCCGCGCTTGCCAACTCGGTCGGAGACGATCTTCTCCAACCCGGCGAATGCGCCGGCGACGATGAACAGCACGTTCGTCGTGTCGATCTGAATGAATTCCTGGTGGGGGTGCTTACGGCCGCCCTGCGGAGGCACCGATGCCTGCGTGCCCTCGAGGATCTTCAGCAGCGCCTGCTGCACACCCTCGCCAGACACGTCGCGTGTGATCGACGGGTTCTCGCTCTTGCGAGCGATCTTGTCGACCTCGTCGATGTAAATGATGCCGGTCTCGGCGCGCTTGACGTCGTA
>JAVHWG010000485.1:0-6230 GCA_032159965.1 Mycobacterium sp. | reverse complement strand
GCCTGCCATCAGCGCGTAGAGCCGCTGACCGCCCGGTGTCAACCGCTCTACCAGATAGCCGTCGGCACGGCATTCGGCGATCACGCGGTGCAGCCGCTGGGTGTCGGTGCGCAACGGAATCGTCGGTTCCTTGGCCAGCCAGCCGCGCACTGCCGCGTCGTCCCACAGCACGAACATCAGTCCCACCGGCGGTGCGAACGGATAGTTCTGCCCCACCTCGACGCCCGCGCGGTCACCCGGCGGCTCGACGAGCTCGAGCAAGGTGATGCGGTCGTCGATGACCGCGGACAATGCTGCCGTCGTGCCGAAACGCGTTGACAACTGCCGTAGTTCGTCGCGGGCAGCGGGGCTGACGCGTAGCGATTCCTGTGCTTTGTGGCCCAGGGTGATCAACGCCGGGCCAAGCCGGTACGTCTTGTCGCCGGCATCCCGGATCAGATAACCCGCGTCGGCAAGTGTGGTGACGATGCCGAGGCAGGTCGGCTTGCTCAGGTCCACGCGTCGTGCCAGCTCGGACACCCCGAACCGGTCCTGCGGATGGCGGGCCAGGAAGTCGAGGACGCGCACCACGCGGCTCGTCGGCGGCGACGCTCGGGTGGCCGACTCGGAGGCACGCATAGCGCGAATCGTACTCCCGTTCCAAATATGGACCACATAGGTCAGATAATTGACCGCTGTTAGAACACGTTCTAGTCTCGACGTCGAGCCGGCCCGGCCGATCGAAAGGACAGGCGCGCATGTACACCGACCCGTTGACCCAGTCGATCACCGAGGCCGAGAATCTGGTCACGGCGGCCCCGCACATCGAGACCGAAGCCGATCTGCTCGAGGGCCTGCAATATCTCGCACAGGGCATCGCGCACTGCACGCATGTGGCGTTTCACCATGACCGCGAGCATCCGTTCTTCCTCAGTGGTACCGGGCCGTTCACCAAGATGGGACTGGACAATCCCGACACCCTCTATTTCGGCACCCGCGTGCAGGCGGATCGCGAGTACGTCGTCTCCGGGGTACGCGGCAGCACCACCGACCTCAGCTTCCAACTGCTGGGGGGCGAGTACACCGACGAAGGCGTCCCGGCGAGCGAGGCCGCCTTCGACGATCGCGAACTCGAGGTCGGCGCCGACGGCAGCTTTCAATGGCGGTTCACACCCAAGAGCCACGCTCAGCTGGTAGTGCGTGAGGTCTACAACGACTGGTCCGCGCGCCGGGGCACGATCGCGATCAAGGCGGTCGACACGACGGGCACGGCGCCGCCGGAGCTGTCCCGAAAGACGATCGAAAAGCGTTACGCCAGTGCGGGTAAGCAGCTGGTGAACCGGGTCAAGACGTGGCTGCAGTTTCCGCAGTGGTTCTACCTGAACCTGCCTGTCAACACGCTTGTTGCGCCACGCCTGACACCGGGCGGTCTCGCGACGCAGTACTCGTCCGTCGGACACTTCGACCTGACGCCCGAGCAGGCTCTGGTGATCACTCTGCCCGAGCCCGACGCGCCTTACCTCGGTTTCCAGCTCGGCAGTCTCTGGTACATCTCGCTCGATTACATCAACCATCAGACATCGCTGAACGGCACTCAGGCGCAGGTGGATCCCGACGGCAAGATCAGGATCGTGGTGTCCGAACGCAACCCCGGCGTCACCAACTGGGTGGAGACGCTCGGCCATCGCAAGGGCTACCTGCAGTTCCGGTGGCAGCGCGTCTCACGCGCGCTCACCGAGTCCGACGGCCCCACAACCGAACTCGTCGATCTCGACGCCGTGCCGTCGGCATTGCCGTTCTATGACCAGAACAAGATAACCGAGGAAGACTGGCGAGCACGGATTGCTCAGCGGCAGTACGAGATCGCCTCGAGGATGGTGGGCTGAACATGGCAGGCTTGCTTGACGGAAAAGTTGTGTGCATCAGCGGTGTGGGCCCTGCGCTGGGTACGACGCTGGCGCGCCGGTGCGCTGAAGCAGGTGCCGATCTCGTGTTGGCTGCCCGCACCGCGGAGCGTCTCGACGACGTGGCCAAGCAGGTCACCGACAGCGGCCGGCGAGCGGTAGCGGTGAGCACGGACATCACCGACGAGGAACAGGTGAACAACCTGATCTCCGAAACGCTCAAGGCGTACGGGAAGATCGACGTGCTGATCAACAACGCGTTCCGGGTGCCGTCGATGAAACCCCTGGCCAACACCACATTCGAGCACATCCGCGACACGATCGAACTCACCGTGCTCGGCGCGCTGCGGTTGATCCAGGGCTTCACGCCTGCGCTCGCGGAGGCCAACGGCTCCGTCGTCAACGTCAACTCGATGGTGGTCCGGCACTCCGACCCCAAGCAGGGTGCGTACAAGATGGCCAAGTCGGCGTTGCTCGCGATGTCGCAGTCACTCGCCAGTGAACTCGGCCCACAGGGTATCCGGGTGAACTCCGTTCTGCCCGGATATATCTGGGGCGGCACCCTCCAGGGCTACTTCCAGCACCAGGCCGGCAAGTACGGCACGACGGTGGACGAGATCTACAAGGCTGCCGCGGTGAACAGCGATCTCAAGCGGTTACCCACCGAAGACGAAGTGGCGTCGGCGATCATATTCATGGGAAGCGATCTTTCCAGCGGAATAACCGGCCAAGCACTCGACGTGAACTGCGGGGAGTTCAAGGCCTGATGTCAGCCCGAAGGCGAGTGGGAGTCGAGCCATGACGAACAGAACGGATGTCGGCACAGTCGACGATCTGCTCGCGTCGGCCACCAAGGCGTGCGGACTCGACGACTTCGGCTCCGACGACGACAACTACCGCGAGGCGCTCGGCACGCTGCTCGAGTCCTACCGGCGTGACGCCGATTTGACCGAGTTCGGCAGCAAGATGTGCCGCTTCTTCGTCCGTAACGCGCTCGTCGCGCGACTGGTCTCCGAGGCGGCCTGGAAGCAGTACCCCCAGCACGCTTCCGTTGCCGTCGAGCGTCCGATTTTCGTGACGGGTTTGCCGCGTACGGGTACCACCCTGATCCACCGGCTGCTCACCGCGGATCCGGCACACCAGGGTCTGGAACTGTGGCTGGCGGAGTACCCACAGCCGCGGCCGCCCCGCGAAACCTGGCCTGACAATCCGGTTTTCGCGCGGATCGATGCGCAGTTCAGAAAGGCGCATGAGGACAACCCGGATTACACCGGACTTCACTTCATGACCGCCGACGAGGTCGAGGAATGCTGGCAGCTGCTGCGCCAGTCGCTGCACTCGGTGTCCTACGAGACGCTTGCCCACATACCCACCTACTCCCAGTGGCTGGCCAGGCAGGACTGGACGAAGTCGTATCAGCGACACCGTAAGAACCTTCAGCTGATCGGCCTCAATGAGGCCGAGAAGCGCTGGGTGCTGAAGAACCCCAGCCACCTGTTCGCGCTCGACGCTCTTTTCGCGACGTATCCTGATGCGCTCGTCGTGCAATGTCACCGGCCCGCGGAGACCATCATGGCGTCGATGTGCTCGCTGGCACAGCACACCGCAGAAGGATGGTCCAACAGCTTCAGCGGCGAACTGATCGGTCAGGACTCCCTGGAGACGTGGTCGCGCGGCCTGACGCTGTTCAACGCAGAACGCGCAAAACGCGACCCGGCGCAGTTCTACGACCTCGACTACTTCGAGTTCACCGCCAGCCCGATGAAGGTCGTCGAAGACATCTACCGGCACTTCGGTATCGAGTTCGCCGATGCCGGTCGTGCCGCCGTCGAGGCGAGTTACGAAGCGAGCAAGCGGGGTCCGCGCGCGCCCAAGCACACCTACTCGCTCGAGGACTACGGGTTGACCGTCGAAGCGGTCAAGGAGCGTTTCGCCGGTCTGACCTAGCCCGTAACACGGGCGGCGTGGCTGGGACGGGTTGCCGCAGCACGGTGTTTGACTGGATTCGTGGAACGGACCGAAACGCCCGGACGTAGGAGGCTCGCCGCCATCCGGCTGGGTGTCGCGGCGCTCGTGGGCGTCGTCACCGGGACCGCGGTCGGCTTGGGCGTCGAACTCAGATATGCGCCCGTGGCTGGGTGGATCGCGGCCGCGGCGGTGTACCTGGTGTGGATCTGGACCTCTGTCGGACGGATGACGCCGACGCGTACGGCAGCGCACGCGACACGTGAAGACCCGACCCAGCCGGCGGCTGAGGGTCTGATGGTCGCCGCCAGTGTGGCCAGCCTCGCCGGGGTCGGCTACCTCTTGATGGCCGGATCAGCGAACGGCCGCGAAGCCGATGTCGCCGCGGCGGCCGGCTTCGGCAGCGTCGTGGCGGCCTGGCTCATCGTGCACACGGTGTTCGCGCTGCGCTACGCACGCCTGTACTACCTGGATCCCCGCGGCGGGATCGATTTCAATCAGGACGAGGAACCCGCCTACGTCGACTTCGCATATCTCGCGTTCACACTCGGCATGACGTACCAGGTTTCCGACACCGACCTGCAGACACGCCCTATCCGTGCCACTGTGCTTCGTCACGCGCTGCTGTCCTACCTGCTCGGCGCGGTGGTCCTGGCGACCGTCGTCAACTTGATTGCCGGACTTGGCAACTCCGTGCACTGACGGCGACGGGGTGCCACGCTGGGATACCTCGGCGCTGTAGCATCGAGTTCCACGGCACCCGACGACGGCTCAATGCTGTGCCGCGCAAAGCCTGCCGTGGCCCATCCAAACCATGGAGAACTGTCGATGCTCAGCGCCTATACCCGTGCGATCGTGACCGCGACCGTGTTGGTCTGCGCCTCCACGTCGATAACGGTGTCGAGCGCGATGTTGCTGCGGTGCCCCGAGCTCTGTGTCACGACCGTGGCGGGCCGTCCACTGCCGCCGGCTCCGGCACCGGCAGTGGTGACGGTCGCTCCGGGCAGTGACAGCCAGGACGTCGACCCACTGGCGCCTGTGTCGGTGACCGCGTCAGAAGGCTCGTTGACCGAGGTCACGATGATCAACGACGCCGGCAGGCGGATCGACGGCATCATGACCCCTGACGGCGCGTCGTGGAAGCCCGCCGTCCCGCTTGGCTACGGGCGTACCTACACGATCACCGCCGCCAGCCGTGGCACCGCCGGGGTGGCGCGCACCAGTGTGTCGCGGTTCAGCACTGTGACACCGAGCAATCAGACCAAGGTGTCCTTGCGCACCACTTCTGGGGCCACCCTGCGCAACGGCGGCGTGTACGGGGTCGGAACGGTAATCGTGGCGCATTTCGATGAGGTGATCGCCGACCACGCGGCGGCCGAGCGCCGACTGACCGTGACCACAACGCCTGCGCTGCAAGGAAATTGGTACTGGGTCGACGATCATAACGCGCACTGGCGACCGCAGCAGTATTACCCGCCGGGCGCCAGGGTCACAGTAGCGGCCGACATCTACGGCGCAGCGCTGGGCGGCGGTCTCTACGGTCAGGAAGACAGCCGTGTCTCGTTCGCGATCGGCGATGCACACGTGGCGATTGCCGACGACAGCACCAAACAGGTCAGCGTGTTCAACAACGGCACGCTGGTGCGCACGATGCCGACGTCGATGGGCATGGGCGGGACCCAGCAGATCGGCGGGCGAACGCTGTCGTTCTGGACCCCGCCGGGCGTCTACACAGTGATGGACAAGGCAAACCCGGTGATCATGGATTCCTCGACCTTCGGGTTGCCGATCAATTCCCGGTTGGGTTATCGCGAATCCATCAACTACGCCACGCGGATCAGCAGCGACGGCATCTATCTACACCAGCTCGACACCACGGTGTGGGCGCAGGGCAACACGGACACTTCGCACGGTTGCCTGAACCTCAACGGCGCCAACGCGATCTGGTTCTACAACTTCGCTCAGCCAGGAGACGTCGTCGAGGTCCGTAATACCGGCGGGCCGCCGTTGGGGATTTCGCAGAACGGCGATTGGACCCTGCCCTGGGACCAGTGGCGCAAGGGCAGTGCGCTCGCCTGAGCAGATCTATCCGTCGCCCGGGGACGGCGATGTCGACTCCGGCTCAAGAATGCCTTCCGCTATCGCGTGCTCGATGCTGTCGGCCAGTTTCGGGCATGAGCGGCTGCGCGCCGGCTGACCACCCGCCTCCCGCACCTCGGAGAAGTATGCGCAACGCTGTGTGGCGTCTGCAGTCCATTGCACCGACGTGTGTTCGCGGCCGAGCTTCTTGGCAAGGACCGAAACATGACAGAACCGGCAGTCGACGGACTGCAGGCCGGAGTTGAGATAGCGCTCGCGATCGCGCTGCGTCGCCTCACGCAA
>JAVHWG010000448.1:0-9203 GCA_032159965.1 Mycobacterium sp. | reverse complement strand
TGCATGTGCGGCGCCGTCTTCGCGCTCGCGTCCGCCCATTCCTGGCGGATCAGGACCAAGTGGTTCCACAAAGTCTCACGGTGATGGCGCGGGAGCCAATCACCAGGTTCAGACCTCCCACCGGCCTGCCACCTCGGGAAACCGGCGTTCCACCTCCCTGCCCGCCGACTCGTCTGCGACGTACACGTGGATGTCCCGGGTTTGAGGATCCTGACTGTTGCGCGCGGGCTGCGTGATTACCGCGTCGGTCACTCCGGGTGCCGGCATGAGATGCACCCACAGCGACGTCGTCGCCGCCACGGCGTCGGCCGACAGCGCGATCTTCCACGGGAGTCCACCGTCGCTCAGGTTCAACGCCAGGTTGCTCGACGTGTCTGTGTCGGTGAACGTGAGGACCACGACGTAGTCCTCGAAGCCGATCGCGTTCACCTTCAGGACGAAAGACCTTGCCGCACCACCGAGCTCCTCGGCCGACACGGCGTGTTTCACATCGACACCCAGAGTGAATTCAGCACCGAGGCTGATGCTGTTGCCGTAGCGGTTGTCGACCGACACCACCCCGGGCGTGGCCCGCATCGCGTCGGCGATCGACTTCGTCTCCGCCTCGCGGTCAGCGAACCCGCATCCGGCCGCGAAGAGGAGTGCGGCCGCGGTTCCCGCGATCATCGCCCCCCGCATGGCTGCGATCGTGCCAGACCTGGAGCGCGGACTAGCCCGCAACTTCGCCCGACGCGGTTGGATACGGTGCACCGAACTGCGGCACCGCCTGCGGCCCATGCCTGCGCGTGGCCTGCGCGGCCCGGCGCAGCAGGCCGGCCAGCCCGGCGAACGCCGCCTGGTCGAAGAGCATGGGTGTGAGCAGCCGGTTGTGGACGAAAGCGAATGACATTCCCGAGCTCGGGTCGGCCCAGCCGATCGAGCCCCCGAGGCCCGCGTGACCGAACCCGGGCATCACTTTCGGAACAGGCACGGAGTGATAACCGAGATGAAATGACAGCGGCAGCACGATGTTCAGGTCCGGACGCAGACTCGGCTTGCCGGTCAACCCTCGAACGACACCCGCCGACAGGTAACGGATCCCGTCGATTCGGCCACCATTTGCGATGGCGCCGTACATCTTCGCCAGCGCGCGTGCCGTCGTCACGCCATTCACGGACGGGATCTCGCTGTCAAGAAACGGGATATCGCCCTGGACAAAGGATTTCGCGCCGGGAAAATACATCGACCCGAAACCGCCGGAGAACCACAGCGCCGCGTACTTGGGGGCCAGGAGGTTGAACACCGCATTGGCCCGCGTGCTCTGGGGCATCAGGATCTGCGCGACCCTGGTAGGCGCCTCAGCCGGCGGCCGACCGAGGTGCAGACCATCGGTATTCAGCACCTGCGCAACCTCGGTCCGGATGAGTTCACCCATTCCGATCCCGGTGACCGCGCGTGCCAGTCCCGATACCAGCCAACCGTATGTGAGTGCGTGATACGCGGGGTGGCCGAGCAGACGCGTCACCGGCGTCGCCGCCATCCGCTGCTCCATGAGTCGATGATCGAGGAGATCGACCTTGTTGACGCCGTTGAGGTGCGACAGACCGGCGCGGTGCTGCATCAGCTGGCGCACGGTGATCGCCGACTTGCCGTTCACGCCGAACTCCGGCCAGAACTCGGCGACGGGCGCGTCGTACGTGATCAGCCCACGGTCGACGAGCCGGTGAATGACCGTCGAGGCAACGCCTTTGGTCGCGGAGAACACCATCGCGGCGGTGTCGGCGGACCATCTCACCTCACCGCGCCGGTCAGCCCATCCGGTCCAGACATCGACCACCGGCCTGCCATCCAGATACACGCAGAGTGCACCGCCGCCGTAGCGGCGGCCGGGGAACAGTCGGGAGAACAATTTGATCGCCTGGGCGAAGTGCGGGTCGGTGGCACCTTGGACACCCTTGGGAAGTCCGCCGTCGATCAGATGCAGATGCGCGCGCGTCACGAGATCATCATGACGCCCGCCGAGTGAAAAACGAGAGTGTTGTTACCGTTCCGTTAACCGGCGGCTTCCGGTGTCGATAATGCGTTGCGCCCCTAGCGCTGCGGTCAGCTCGCCGTCGCGCACCCGTCGTTCCACCTCGGCACGAATGTCTTTGACCCCCGGATCGGACAACAGGCGGTCGATGACGGTGTCGCGGACCATCGACCACATCCAGTCGACCTGCTGCTGCCTGCGTCTTGTCTGGAACTCGCCGGCCTCCGTCAGCACCTGCCGGTGGCGCAGCACCGTTTCCCACAATTCCTGCAGGCCGGTGCCTTCCGTCGCGCTCATTGTCAGAACCGGCGGCCGCCAGAGCGTGTCGCGGGGGTAGATCAGCCGGATGGCGGTGGCCAGTTCGCGCGCTGCCGATTTGGCTTCGATCGCGTGCTCGCCGTCGGCTTTGTTCACGACGACGATGTCCGCGAGCTCGAGTACGCCCTTCTTGATTCCCTGGAGTTGATCGCCCGTCCGGGCGAGTGTCAGAAACACGAAACAGTCGACCATCGCGGCGACCGTAACCTCGGACTGCCCTACCCCGACCGTCTCCACCAGGATGGTGTCGAAACCCGCAGCCTCCAGCAGCACAATGGTCTCGCGGGTGGCCCTGGCCACGCCGCCGAGGGTTCCTGAGGTCGGCGACGGGCGCACGTAGGCATCGGGATGGACTGCGAGCCGGGCCATTCGGGTCTTGTCACCGAGGATCGACCCGCCGGTTCGCGTCGACGAAGGATCCACCGCCAGCACGGCGACGCGGTGGCCACGCTCGATCAGCTGGGTGCCCAGCGCCTCGATCGCCGTCGACTTCCCCACTCCGGGAACACCGGTGATTCCCACGTGTAACGCGTCTCCGGCGTCGGGCAGCAATTGTAAAAGCAGCTGCTGGGCCTGGTCTCGACGATCGGGCCGGGTCGACTCGACCAATGTGATGGCACGCGACAACTCGGTGCGATCGCCATTGCGGACGGCGTCGGCAAGTTCCTGGACTGACCCGCTGTCACCCATCAGGCGAGCGTGTAGCCCAGCCGCTCGGCGAGCTTGTGCAACAAGCCGACTGCGGCATCGGCGATGACCGTGCCGGGCGGGAAGATCGCGGACGCGCCTGCGGCGTAGAGATCGTCGAAATCGCCGGGCGGGATGACACCGCCGACCACGAGCATGATGTCGGGCCGGTTGACATCGGCCAACGCGTCACGGAGCGCGGGCACGAGCGTCAAATGGCCGGCTGCCAGTGACGAGACTCCGATCACGTGCACGTCGTTGTCGGCGGCCTGCCTGGCCACCTCTTCGGGAGTGGAGAACAGCGACCCGACGTCCACATCGAAACCGATGTCCGCGAACGCCGTAGCGATGACTTTCTGGCCTCGGTCGTGGCCGTCCTGGCCCATTTTGGCCACCAGGATGCGCGGCCGCCGGCCATCGGCCTCAGCGAACCTCTCGACAAGCTCGGTGGCTTCGGAAAGCCCTGTGATGCTGCCCTTCCCTCCGACTTCGTCGCGGTATATCCCGGAGATGGTACGGATCTCGGCTTGATGCCGTCCGTAGACCTTCTCCAGCGCGTCCGATATCTCGCCGACAGTGGCCTTGGCCCGCGCGGCGTCGATGGCCAACTCGAGCAGGTTGCCGTCTTCTGATTCGGCGGCACGGGACAGCGCGGTCAGCGCAGCGTCAACCCGCTCCTGGTCACGATCGGCGCGCAGCTGTGCGAGTTTGGCGAGTTGCTCGGTGCGGACGCGGTTGTTCTCGACTTTGAGCACGTCGATCGCGTGGTCCTCGTCGACCTGGTATTTGTTGACGCCGATAACCGGCTGCTTACCGGAATCAATTCGGGCCTGGGTGCGCGCCGCCGCTTCCTCGATGCGCAGCTTCGGGATGCCGTCGCTGATCGCTTGCGCCATGCCGCCGTGCTCGGCCACCTCGTCGATGTGCGCGCGAGCGCGCGCCGCCAACTGGTGTGTCAGCGATTCGACGTAATACGAGCCGCCCCACGGGTCGATCGGGCGCGTGGTGCCCGACTCCTGCGCCAACAACAGCTGGGTATTGCGGGCGATCCGGGCGGAGAAGTCGGTGGGTAGCGCCAAGGCCTCGTCGAGTGCGTTGGTGTGCAGTGACTGAGTGTGCCCCTGCGTCGCGGCCATCGCCTCGATACACGTGCGCGCGACGTTGTTGAAGGGATCCTGTGCGGTCAGCGACCACCCCGAGGTCTGCGAGTGGGTGCGCAAGGACAGTGATTTCGGGTTCTTCGGATCGAACTGTCCCACCAGGTCGCTCCACAGCAGGCGACCGGCGCGAAGCTTGGCGACCTCCATGAAGAAGTTCATCCCGATACCCCAGAAGAACGACAACCGAGGCGCGAATTTGTCGATGTCCAGGCCCGCCGCCAAGCCCGCCTTGATGTACTCGACGCCGTCGGCCAAGGTGTAGGCCAGTTCCAGATCGGCTGTCGCCCCGGCTTCTTGGATGTGGTAACCCGAGATCGAGATCGAGTTGAACTTCGGCATCTTGGTGCTTGTGTACGCGAAGATGTCGGAGATGATCCGCATGGAGGGCGTCGGTGGGTAGATGTAGGTGTTGCGGACCATGAACTCTTTGAGGATGTCGTTCTGGATCGTCCCCGCCAGCTTGTCCGGTGCCACGCCCTGCTCCTCGGCGGCCACCACGTAGAGCGCGAGAATTGGCAACACCGCGCCGTTCATCGTCATCGAGACGGATACCGTCGACAGATCGATGCCGTCGAACAGCTGGCGCATGTCGAGGATGGAATCTATTGCAACCCCGGCCATTCCGACGTCGCCTTGGACTCGCGGATGATCTGAATCGTAGCCCCGGTGGGTGGCCAGGTCGAACGCCACCGACAACCCCTTCTGTCCCCCGGCCAGATTGCGCCGATAAAACGCGTTCGACTCTGCCGCGGTGGAGAACCCCGCATATTGCCGGATCGTCCACGGCTGGTTGACGTACATCGTCGGGTAGGGCCCGCGAAGGTAAGGCGGCTCACCCGGGAAGCTGTTGAGGGGATAACCCTGCACGACCGTCGCCGCCCGGTCCGCCCCGGTGTACACCGGCTTGACCACAATGCCTTCGGGGGTATGCCAATCCAATTGGTCGGGTGTGTATCCGTGTGCGGCGGCGGCCCCGGTCACCAGCACGCTCACGTCCGCTTCGGTGGGCGCCATGGCGGTTTCGTCGCCGTGCAACGGGACGTCGGCGAAGCTCCCGACGACGGAGGTAGGTGTGCTCACGTTCAGGCCCCCAGTCTGGTCAGCAGATTCGACAGCGCGTGCACCGCGTCGATGGTGGCCGTCAAGTATTGGTCGGGCAGATGGGACTCGTCGAGTTCGGCAACCGCCTTTTCCGGGCCTGCCAGATAGATGGTCGAGATCCCCACCGAATGTGCCGCCTCGACCACGCCGGCGACTTCGGAGGCGTAGCGGGCGTTGGTGCCGCAGATGACCGCGACATCCGACTTCGCGCCGGACGCCTCGACGGCGGCCGGTAGTGTCGCCGCGCCCAGCGGCCCCGGGTTCACCGCCTCGATTCCACCGGACGCCAAGAGGTTCGTCGCGAACGTGGTTCGAACGTTGTGCTCCGCAAGCGGACCCAACGGCAGCAACAGCACTTCCGGCCTGTCGCCGGTCTTCGCGAGATACGCATCGGAGCGGTCCCGCAGACGTTCGAAATCCGCCGCGTACCGGGGGATGTCGCCGACCTCACCGCACTGGGGCAGCGGTTCCTCGTCGAGCTTCGGGTACTCGTTGACACCGGTGATCTTGGTCCGCCGGTGGTCGATGTCCTCGATGCGCTTTGCGCTGACGTTCGCAATTTGATCCTTGATGTAATTTTGCGCCTCGGTGAAGCCGCCGCGCGCCTCGACCGCTTGAAAGTGCGTCCACGCCTGCTGCGCAAGGGTTTCGGTGAGGTCCTCGATGTACCACGAGCCGCCGGCCGGGTCGAGCACACGGCCGATGTGGGACTCCTCCAGGAGAAGCAACTGGATGTTGCGGGCGATCCTGCGCGAGAAACCTGGGCTCACTCCGGGTGCACCGCCGCGGATCGCGGCGTCGAACGGCCGAACCACGACCGTGTCTGCACCGCCGACTCCGGCCGCAAAGGCGGCGACGGTGGTGCGCAGCATGTTCACCCACGGGTCCCGCTGGGTCATCATCGGCATCGACGTGACCGCATGCACGATCGCCGGGCCGGCGCCAGGTCCACCTGCCACCTCGGCGACACGTCCCCAGAGTTGGCGGGCCGCACGGAATTTAGCGATGGTCATGAACTGGTCGTCGTCGGCCGCAAAGCGAAAGCTGATCTGCCGCAGTGCATGAGCAGCCGTTGGTCCCGGCAGTGCCCGCAGGTACGAAACCCCTGCCGCCATGGCGGCCGCAAGCTCCCAGGAGGCATTGGCGCCGCGGTTGTGAAATGCCGGCCCGTCCACCGTGATCGCTCGCACACCGCCGCGGTAGCCGCCCGCTCGGCTGGCGGTCGCGACAACACTCTCGAGACTCGGTGCAGGGCGACCGCTCAATTCGGCAGTGAGGGGATCGGCACCGAGGTCGACTGACAGCGTCGAGTACGACGTTTCGTCCAGCCCGTCGACAAGCGAAAGCACGGCGTCGGCGGCGCCCGGATAGTCGATCCCGGCGTCCAGCACGATCGGCACCAACTCCAAAAAGACACCCTCCAGCACCCGTGGGATGTCGGCCGCGGCGATGCCCGCCTCACCAATCAGCAGCGTCAGCGCACTCGCCCCTTCTGTCAGGGCCAGCAGCACCGCGCCATTGATGTCGCCCCCGTCCGCCCCTGCGGCCGGCGGGAACACCTCGGCCACCTTCCATCCGGAGTTGACGTCGCGCAGCGGGTCGCCGCCGCGCACGTACGGCCACCGGCCGGGAAGCGGGTGCTCGGGACGGACGTCCAACGCCGTGTACAAGGGCCGGACTGGGAAGTCTTCGTAAGTCGGCGCGTCGAGCAGCCGTTCGGGATCGGTGGGCAGATCCGCCGGATCGCGTCGTCCGCTCTTGGCGACGACGGCGGCGACAGCCGATTGCCAATCACGACGCGCGCGCTCTATCTCAGCTGGATCGACGGGCGCTTGGGTGGACACGCCATCAGGCTAAATGATGGTCGCCCACCGAACGCCGTAGGGTTTGAAGGCGTGCTGATCCAGAACGTCCGCGACGGCATACGCGGCCTGCGATCTGCGCTCGTCGCCACCGCACGCCAGGTCTCCCCGCGACGCATCGTCGCGACGCTGGTGACACTCGCCGTGCTGATCGCACTGGTCGTCTTCGTACCGATGCCCACGGCGATCGGTGTCCGCGACTGGGCAACCTCGCTCGGGCCGTGGTTCCCGCTCGCATTCCTCGCCGCCCACGTGCTGGTGACAGTCTTTCCCTTCCCCCGCACCGCGTTCACACTCGCCGCAGGCCTGCTGTTCGGCACCGCCCTCGGGGTGGTGCTGGCGGTGCTGGCTTCCACCGCGAGCGCGCTGATCGCGCTATGGCTGGTGAGGACGGTCGGGTGGCGGCTGGACCAGCTGGTAAGTCATCCCGCTGTCGACTCGGTGGATGCGCGACTGCGACGCCGGGGCTGGCCGGTCGTGCTGTCGCTGCGGTTGATACCGGCCGTGCCGTTCTCGGTGATCAACTACGCCGCGGGCGCGTCGGCGGTTCGATGGTTTCCGTACACACTGGCGACGTTCGTCGGGCTGATCCCAGGAACGCTGGCGTTCGTCGTCCTCGGCGACGCCTTCACCGGCCACGTCAGCCCGATGTTGCTTGTGGTGTCGATGGTCACCGGGTCGATCGGCGTGTTCGGCCTGGTCCTCGAATATCGCGCGCATCGCCGTGAGCGGGCCGCCGCGCATCACTCCCGGGTGTCGGCGCAGATCTAGCGAGCCGACTCGGGGCGCGGTCCCTTGACCGTCATTGCCGTCACAAGCGCCAGCATCGCAGTCGCCGGGATGACGTTGGGAAACCGGTCGCGCACACGAATATGCGCCCCGACGGCAAGCACGAAATACACCATCAGCATGGCCGTCGTGAGCCTGGCGAGCCACGGAAGACGAGAGACCGACAGCAAGCCGATGGACGCCGCGCCCTTCACCACCGGGAACACCCAACGGATGTCCTCCGGCACTCTCAGGGAATCCAGCGAGTTCCTGATCGGCCGGATCTGCAATCCATTCGCCACCGCGTCGGTGGCCTGAACCGCTGCCAGGAGCCGGTAGGTCCCCGGCGACGTGAGCGCGATGACCTCACACCTCCAGCGGGCCGCCGCCGTGGCGCGGCCCCGACGTGTCGTGTTGCTGCTGCGACAGCGGCGGATATTGCATGGGCGGCAACGGATCGACCGGCGCGGTGTGCAGCGTGCTGACATCGGTTGAGGACCGGGCGTCAGCGACAGCCGCTGCGACCGCCTGAGCGATCTCGGGGTCGGTCTGGGTGTTGAACCACTCAGCCACCTCTGCCGAGTCGTCCTCCGGCTTCGGTAGGTCCGTTTCGACCGGCGACGGCTGGTAACGGAAAACGCCGTCCTCACCCGGCGCACCGAGCATCTTGGTGAAGCCCTGCAGTGCGGTGCCGAAGTCGCTTGGCACCAGCCAGACTTTGTTCGCTTCGCCCTGGGCCATCAGCGGCAACGTCTGCAGATACTGATAAGCGAGCAATTCTGGCGTGGGCCGGCCTGCCTTGATCGCGGCGAATGTCTTCTCGATCGCCTTGGCCTGCCCCTGCGCCTGCAGGTAAGCGGCAGCGCGCTCACCCTGGGCGCGCAGCATCCGGGACTGCCGCTCGGCCTCGGCCCCGAGAATCGCTGCCTGCTTGGCCCCCTCGGCGGAAAGAATCTGAGCCTGCTTCTGGCCTTCGGCCTGCTTGATGGCCGCCTCCCTGCTGCCCTCGGCGGTGAGGATCATCGCCCGCTTCTCGCGGTCGGCACGCATCTGCTTTTCCATCGAGTCCTGGATCGACGGGGGCGGATCGATGCTGCGCAGCTCGACGCGGGCCACGCGCAGCCCCCATCGGCCGGTGGCCTCGTCGAGCACCCCGCGCAGTTGCCCGTTGATCTGGTCGCGCGAAGTCAGCGTCTGCTCCAGGGTCATGCCGCCGACGACGTTGCGCAGTGTGGTGGTGGTGAGCTGCTCGACTCCGACGATGTAGTTGCTGATCTGGTAGACGGCGGCCTGTGG
>JAVHWG010000446.1:0-3122 GCA_032159965.1 Mycobacterium sp. | reverse complement strand
GCGGTGGCCGAGCTGACCGAGATCGTGCGGTCGATCTCACGGCGCATCGCCGAGGTCGGCTTGGGCGACAAGCAGGCGATCCTCGACCAGTACGCCGACATCCTGCGGCTGCGCAATCGACTGGCGTCCACCGCACCGGAGGACAGGGCCTGGACGCGTGACGCGCTGGACGTGCGCAACCGATTCACCTTCGACTGCGCCGAGTGGGACGTCAGCAGCGAGGAACTCATCCGCACGCACAGCAATGCCGGCGACAACTCCGGCGGCGAGCAGGAGAAGCTGATGGCGTTCTGCCTCGCGGGCGCGCTGAGCTTCAACCTAGCCAGCCCAGAAAGCGAAGACAACACACCGGTTTTCGCGCAGCTGATGCTCGACGAGGCGTTCTCCAAGTCCGACCCGCAGTTCGCCCAGCAGGCGCTGCAGGCGTTCCGCAAGTTCGGCTTTCAGCTGGTGATCGTCGCGACCGTGCAGAACGCCACCACCATCCAGCCCTACATCGACAGCGTGGTGATGGTGTCCAAGACCGAGGCCACCGGTCGCAACGCTCGCCCGGTGGCGTCGGTGTCGACCAGGACGATCTCGGAGTTCACCACGTTGCGCCACGAGATGCGCGCAAACGAGAAGCGGGTGCCGGCCGGGGTCTGAAACAGGCCGCAGAGGCCTCGTCGGTTCGGTGCTGCTAGAGGTGTGCCCGTTCACGTCGCCAGGCCGAGGCCCAGCGCGAAGTCGTGTGCCGTCAGATCGGGCACGTCCCCGGATGGGTGGTGGGAAGCGTTGATCGACACGTTGCCGGGCGACAGGCACACGGTTCCAGAGCCGGTCCCGTTGCAGACCTGTTGATCTGCTGCGAACGCCGTCGGTGCGGCGGCGATCACGACCGCCGCAGCGCCCGCCGCCAACAGTGGTGTGACGTACTTCAGTTTCAATCCCACGGTGATCTCCTTGGTGCTCGTTATGTGTAATTGCCCGTACGGAATTAGCGTCACCCACCATCGCTGAAGATCCACTGAGGGCAGCTGAGAAGCCGTTTCGCCGGCAGTTCACGCCACCATTCGTAAGTGGTCTTCCGGTCGAATGACCGCAGCGGCCCGTCCTTATATCACCGCAACCCTGAAGAAACGTTGAAGGGCGGCGCGGGCGAACTTCGCCCTCCGTTCAAACGATGTTCACCCCTGGCATTCAGACTGCCGCGGACACATTTCACATGATCAGCGGAGAGTTCAGTGCTCATGCTCCAATCCACGCGGGTGGCCACGGCGGCCTGCGCCGTCCTGCTGTTCGCCGTTGCCGGCTGTTCCAGCGACAAGCCCGCTCAGACCGCAGGACCGCGTGACGCTCGGCACGTTCTGCTCCTGTCGATCGACGGCATGCACGAATCTGATCTGACGGGATACGTTCAGGCGCATCCAGATTCGGCACTCGCGGCAATCGTTGCGCGCGGGGTCAGCTACACGAACGCCCAGACGCCCGTTCCCTCGGATTCGTTCCCTGGTCTCCTCGCCCAGGTCACGGGCGGGAGCCCGAGAACAACCGGGGTGTACTACGACGACAGCTATGCCCACGACCTTCTCGCACCCGGCACGACGAACTGTGCCGGCGCGAAACCGGGCGGGGCGGTCACCTTCACCGAGGAACTGGACAAGGACGTCACCAAGATCGACGGCGGCCAGGGACTGGCGAATCTGCCCGACGGTGTCCTGCAGATGACGGGTACGCCCACCGACGTGATCGATCCCGCGAAGCTACCCGTCGATCCCGCGTCGTGTAAGCCGCTCATGCCCGGTGGGTACCTGAAGGTGAACACCGTCTTCGCCGTCGCCCACGATGCCGGTCTGCGGACGGCCTGGTCGGACAAGCATCCCGCTTACGCCATTCTCGGCGGCCCGGGAGCCTCGTCGATCGACGACTTGTTCACCCCCGAAGTAGACAGCAATCCGGCGGGAAGCAAGGACGCTGACAGCTGGACCGACGACAACGCCCTCACTCAGCGCTACGACACCTACAAAGTCGACGCCATCGCCAACGAGATTGCGGGCAAAGACCATTCAGGACGTACGCAAGTCGGCGTACCGTCGTTGTTCGGCATGAACTTCCAGGCGGTCTCCACCGCGGAAAAGCTGACCGAGTCCGGCGGTCAACCTGGAGGCTATGGCCCCGACGGGAAGTCGCCAGGACCGGTCCTGGCCTCGGCGCTTGGCTTCGTCGACACCCAGATCGGGCGCATGGTGTCCGCGCTCGACGCCGCCGGGATCGCCGACACCACCACGATCATCGTCTCGGCCAAACATGGTCAGTCCCCGATGAAGCCCGAGACCCTCACTCGAATCGACGACGGCAAGATCATCGACGGCATCAACGCCGAATGGGCCGCCACCCACCCCGACGTCCCTGAGCTGATCGTCCACGCGGTGGACGACGACGCGATGATCATGTGGCTGGCAGACCGGTCCCCCGCAGCAGCGGTATTCGTTCAGGACCGACTACGAGCCAATGCCGGCGAGGGTACTGATATCGCCGGAAAGCCCAAGGCGTTCAACGCCTCTGGCACCGACCGGATCTATGCGGGCGCAGAGGCAGCTGCATTCTTCGGTGCGGCCCCTGGGGATCCGCGGGTGCCGGACGTCTACGCGACTACTCAGCCGGGCACGGTGTACACCGGCGGCACATCGAAGATCGCCGAGCATGGCGGCGTCACCGCCGCCGACCGCAACGTTCCGCTGGTCGTGGCGGGTCCGGGCATCGGCTCCCGCGTCGATCAGTCCACGGTCGCCACAGCACAGATCGCGCCCACCATCCTCGCCCGGCTCGATCTCGACCCCAAGAAGCTCCAAGCCGTCGTCGCCGAGAACACCGCGTCGCTGCCAGGCCTCTAGGTCCTGATTGCGCTCGCGCCGTAGCGAGGTGGGCGCGTCCCTGCGGGGTGGACCGACCGCGCGCTAAGCCAATCCAGGTCCATGCGACGACGGTGTAGCGACATTCCCAGGGGCGGACGTGGCTTGCTGCGAGCCATCCGTCGGCAACTGCGAGAGGGACGGTGCCGTCGGGGCAGACCCTGGCGGCTGAAGTCCATACCCCGACTGCGGGCCGGGCGGTGGACCATAGACCGGGCCGGGCGGTGGACC
>JAVHWG010000419.1:0-3138 GCA_032159965.1 Mycobacterium sp. | reverse complement strand
GGTCGAGGATCATCTTCCCCGGCGCGAAGGAGCCGGTGATCGACGACATCGCGTGGCCGTTGTCGACGAGGAGATTGACACCGCTGATTGCCCTGGCACCCTGGCTGTTGAGGAACACCATCGCGCTGGCCATTTCATCGGGAGTGTGGTGTTTTGTGCCCGTCTCATCGCGGTAGTCCTGCGCAAAGGAAAGCCAAAGGTCGGCGTTGGCCTGGGCGAGCGGCGTATCGGTGGGACCCGGGCAGATCGCATTGATCCGCACACCCTTCTTCATGAAAGGGAAGGCCTGGATCGCCACGTAGGCGTTGATGACCTGTTTGGTGAATCCGTAGTGAATGAATCCCTCGGCTTCGTGCGCGGCGGACCACTTCACCGCCGACTCATAGTCAGGCGTGGCCAGGAACTCCTGGATGCGCGGCAGGTCGTTCTCCCAGCCGAGACCGGCCAGCGACGAGATGAAGCAGATCGCCGAGCCGCGGGGGAGTTGGTCTTTTTCCAAAGCACGGTCGATCAGATGGCGGTGCCCGATGAAATTGATTTTCATCAGGTCGGGACCGTCGGCCACACCCGCCGCCGAGAAGATCGCGTCGATGGGGCCACCCACCTCGTCGAGCGCGTTGTCTATGGACGCCGGGTCACGCAGGTCGACGGTGATGGCCTTGTCGACCGGATAGCTCACAGGGGCGTAGTCCATGACGACGACCTCGGCGCCGAGCTCTTTGGCCTGTTGTGCTGCGGCGGCCCCCATACCGGTCGCACCGCCGACGACAACCGCCCGCTTCCCGTCGTACTGGAACTGCTCGATACCCGTCATCTCGTCCTCTCCAACAACCCGCCACTGCAGCGGAACACCGTTACCATACGGAAGAACATAAGTTTGGTTCAAGGCAGGGTCGACCCGACAATCGGGAGAATCAGCTGTGACAGGTGCTCGCGCGATCGCCGTCTACTACGACCCGTTCGACTTCGACATCGACGACGACCCGTATCCCACCTGGAAGCGGCTGCGCGACGAAGCTCCTCTCTACTACAACGAGAAATACGGCTTCTACGCACTGACCCGCTACGCGGACGTGGCTCGCGATCTGCACAACTGGGAGACCTACCGCTCGGGCAACGGGACCACGCTCGACGTCGTCCTCAGCAAGGTTGAGGTGCCCCCCGGCATCATCCTCTGGGAGGACCCACCAATTCACGACTGGCACCGCCGGTTGCTGTCGAGAGTTTTCACGCCGCGCCGGATGGAGGCGATCGAGCCCCTGGCGCGGGAGTTCTGCGCGCAAGTCCTCGACCCGCTGATTGGGTCAGACGGGTTCGACTTCATCGCCGACCTGGGCGCGTGGGTCCCCATGCGCGCCATCGGCTATCTTCTCGGCATTCCAGAGCAGGACCAGGCGGCCATCCGCAACAACACCGACGGCCTCCTCGAGCTGTCCGACGGCACTACGCTTCGTGAGCTGCCGCCCGATTACATCGAGCAGAACTACAAGATGCTCGCCGACTACGTCGAGTGGCGAGCAGAGCATCCGTCCGACGACCTGATGACTCAGCTGCTCAATGCCGAGGTCGAGGAGGCCGACGGCACGCGCCGGCAATTGACCCGCATGGAGGTACTGAACTACACCGGCACACTCGCCGGCGCGGGCAACGAGACGACGACGCGGTTGATCGGCTTTCTCGGGCAACTGTTGTCCGACCATCCCGACCAGCGTCAGCAGATCACCGCCGACCCGTCGTTGATCCCCGGCGCGATAGAGGAAGCCCTGCGTTTCGAGGCACCGTCGCCGGTGCAGGCGCGATACGTCGCGCGCGACGTCGAGTGTTACGGGCGGACGGTGCCAGAAGGTTCGGTGATGTTGTTGGTCAACGGGTCCGCCAACCGCGACGAACGACACTTCGAGGATCCCGACAGGTTCGACATCCATCGCAACCCCGCGCACCTGTCTTTTGGGCAGGGTGTGCACTTCTGTCTGGGTTCTGCGCTCGCCCGTCTCGAAGCGCGAGTGGTCCTGGAAGAAGTGATCAAGCGCTGGCCCGACTGGGAAGTCGACTACGCCAACGCGAAGAAGGCTCACACCGCCAGCGTGCGGGGATGGGCCCGGTTACCCGTCCGGCTGGGCTAGGCGTCGCGCACAGCGACGCCGCGCAGCACCGTGTCACGCGCAAGGACCAGGGCCGCACGGGTTCCCACGTCGACGACGATGTTCTCCGGCATCCACAGGACATCCATCACGCAGCGCGAAAGCATGTCGACGGAAGGGCTGTCGACGCGGATCTCTTTCGACTTGATCCCTTCGGAAAGCAGGGATTTGAGTTGGCGCATCCGGGTGGTGAATGCCACGCCGGGATTGGGGGTGTCAGGAGGCGACTGGCGCATCCACGCAAGCTGGATCTTCCATTCATCCGGAAACCGGTCCAGCGCATTGATGTTGACCCAGCTCAGCGCGTCGAGTTTCTCGGTCGGGCCCGCATCCGCGCGAAGCACGCTGACGAATGCTCCGCCGACCTTTGTGCCGAACGACAACATGATCGACGCGAGCAGTTCGTCCTTCGATCCGATCAGCCGGTAGACCGTGCCGGTCCCCAGGCCCGCCGCAGACGCGATGTCCCGGATCGTGGTGACTTCGTAACCCTTGCGTCCGAACTCCGCACGCGCGACCGCACGGACGTGGACCGCCTTGTCACTGGCGGTGGGATCTGGATCCTCCGCCCACGTCTTGATGGCATCCTCGGCAGCCACGAAGGCCGGCGACTTGTCCAGCTCGGGGTCGCTAAGTGATCGGCGCGCAAGGCCCTGCAACATGATTCGGCACATCACCGCCGCGACTTGGTCGGGCGACGAGTTGTGGCGAATCACGTGCAGCCCTGCATGCAACGTGCTCTGGCAGATGCGGTCGGCGAGCGTCGGCAGGTCGATATCGGGTCTGATGTAACCGCTCCACCTGCCGGCGCGAAGCGTCTGCAGCATCGCCTGCTGAACCCCGGTGGGTCGCTCTTGGAGCAGCTTCACCAGCTCCCGGTTGGAGCTCGGAGCTTCGTAGAAGGACATCTGAAGGGCGGCGCCGTGCTTCGCGGCACAACGTGCGATGGCCGATCCGAGGTCGACGATCTTGTCGGATACCGGTCGCGAATCGGGTT
>JAVHWG010000352.1:0-4952 GCA_032159965.1 Mycobacterium sp. | reverse complement strand
CCGCCGCCTCCCCGTTGGTTTTGCCCGTCGGACTCGCGGGTCGGGGCGCGGCTTGGTCGGGATTGCGGCGAGGCGGCACTGATACTCCTGGGCTGAGGTTCTCGTTCTCCATCGAACGGTGACGCTTGAATACCCGTATCCGGTCACCCCAAGCACCGGGTCAGCTTTCGTTTCCGGCGAGCGCAGCAGGGTAACCATCGCCTGTGGGTGATCAACGCTTCGCTTTCCGCTTCAGTACGCCGTACCGAATCGCGGGTCTACCGTTCGGGGTTGTGCCGTCGCGCTGCGAAGTCGTGGTGGGAGACTCTGGCCTGCTTGCCCGCTTCGGCGTGTGGCACGCCTACACGCCGCTGGACAACATCGTCGAAGTGTCCATCACTGGGCCGTACGCGTTTCCCAAGACGGCTGGCCCAGCTCACCTCTCGCTGTCCGACCGCGGACTCACCTTTGCCACCAACGGAAATAGAGGCGTATGCGTCGTCCTGCGCGACCGCATAACTGGCATCGATCCTTTCGGCGTCATCCGCCATCCCAACCTCACGGTCACCGTCGAAGACTGCGACGGTTTGGCGGCCGCGTTACGGGCGTCGGCTGGCTAGTCGTCCTTGCCGCGGGAGCGCCGAAGCGCGCGCCCACGCTCGACATCCTGTTCGTCCTTCGCCTCATTCTTCTTGGCCACGCGGTCGTCTCGGGCAGGCAGCTGCAACTCTTCTTCGGCGGCGATCCCGGCCTGAAGTTGACGTCCTCGCTCGAGCTCCGCGTCCAGCTCGGCACCGAACAGCAGCGCGAGGTTGGTGATCCAGAGCCAGAGCAGAAATACGATGACGCCCGCGAGTGCTCCGTAGGTCTTGTTGTAGCTGCCGAAGTTGGCCACGTACAAGCCGAACAGCACCGACGCAAGCACCCACGTCACGACGGCTACACCCGCGCCCACGCTGATCCAGCGGAATTTGGGCTGCTGGATGTTGGGCGTCGCGTAATAGAGCGCGGCGATCGCCAGAACCATGAGGGCAAGGATCAGCGGCCACTTCGCGATGTTCCACACCGTCAGTGACACACTTCCCGCGCCGATGGCGTCGCCGATCGCGGTCGCCACCGGACCGCTGACGGCCAATATGAAAGCAGCTGCTGCCGCCGCCACCAGGGCGCCGAGAGTGAGGCCAAGTTGCAAGGGACGCAACTTCCAGACCGGTCGGCCTTCCTCGATTTCATAGATCCGGTTCATCGCTCTGCCGAACGCGCCGATGTACCCGGACGCCGACCACAGCGCTCCGAGAAGCCCGGCGATCAGCGCGAAGCCGGCCGAAGGCGACTCGACGAGCTGTTGGATGGGAGCACGCAGCGTTTCGACCGCTGACCCAGGGGCGACACTGCTGACGATCTGCAGGATCGCGTCGGTGGTACGTCGGCCCTGACCGAACACACCGAGCAGCGAGACGATCACCACCAGTGCCGGAAAGATCGACAGCACTGCGTAGTACGTGAGCGCCGCCGCGAGGTCCATGCACTGGTCCTTGGAGAATTCGCGCGCCGTTTTTCGCACGACGTACAGCACGGAACGCTTCGTCAGGTCGGTCGGAGAATCGGGTTTGCCTGGGTCGTCGGGATCGGGTGCACCGGTCTGGTGCGCGGACTCGCCGGTCAGCTGCCCGGCCATTCACCGGTCCATTTCTCGAACAGCCGCGCGCCTTGACGATCGATAACAGCTTTGACCACAGAGAAGATGGCACCCTGGATCGCCGCGGCGACGATGATCTCCTTGAACGTATACTCGGTCTCTAAAGGCTTTGGCGGATCAGGCTTTTCGCCGGGCGCAGCACGGCGCCACACTTGTTTGAATATCACTCCGGCGAGTAGTCCGCCGATGACCGAACTGACCAGACCGACTGGCCGGTACAGAATTTTCGCCGACGTACTAGGTGTTGCTGTGTTCGACATCGTTGTGCTCCAGACCCGCTTCGACTATCGACTGACGTGTCAATACTCGAAATGCCCCCGCCGTCAAGCGCCCAAACCCTCCGGGTGGGCCGGGTTGGCAACCGGTCCTGTCGCCCGCCGCCGGGAGACCCCTCGGAAGCGGTTTCGGCTACGCGGTGGCCATGGCTCCGGACTGGAGTTCACGCACCGCGGTGCGCAGACCGCGCCGCTTCCCCGTGGCCGGGTCGACACCGAAGCTGTCCCGCAGTCCGCCACGGATGCGGAATTTCAGCTCGGAGTTGGTCTCCGGTGCATCGTCTGAGGTCGCCTTGAGGAGCTTATCGGGAAGGGCGAGCTTGAGGATCGTCCAGAACGACTGAGCGTATTGGCGGAGGAGCGGTCCGGTGGTGTACGGCAGGTCGTACTTCTCGCATAGCGCCTGGACACGGACGCTGATTTCGGCGTACCGATTGCTTGGGAGATCCGGAAACAGGTGGTGTTCGATCTGGTAGCACAGGTTGCCACTCATGAATGCCATCAGGGGCCCGGCGTTGAAGTTGGCCGACCCCAGCATCTGCCGTAGATACCACTCTTGCTGAGTTTCGTTTTCGAACTCCTCGCGAGTGAACTTCTCAGCGCCGTCTGGGAAGTGACCGCAGAAAATCACCATGTACGACCAGTAGTTTCGAATGAGGTTCGCGACCGCATTGGCGCCAAGGGTGTGTTTCCAGCTCGGTCCCGTCAGTGCGGGAAAGACGATGTAGTCCTTGCCGACCTGCTTGCCGACCTCCTTGCCGATGATCCGAAGGTCTTTGCGGACCTCGGCCATCGACTTCTCCCCTCTGCGGTACTTCGTCGTCTCCACACCGTGCAAGGCAACGCCCCATTCGAACAACGTGCCCAGCAGGATGTTGTAGACAGGATTGCCGATCATCCACTTCTCCCAGCGTTGATCGCGGGTGAGACGCATGATGCCGTAGCCGATGTCGTCGTCCAGTCCGACGACGTTCGTGTACTTGTGGTGAATGAAGTTGTGAGATTTCTTCCAATGCACGCTGGGCGAGGTTGTGTCCCATTCCCATTCGGTGGAGTGGATCTCCGGGTCGTTCATCCAGTCCCATTGGCCGTGAGTGATGTTGTGGCCGAGTTCCATGTTCTCGATGATCTTCGCCGTCGCGAGCATCGCTGTGCCCGCGGCCCAGGCGACCTTGTTTCTGCTCGCGAACAAAGCGATACGGCCACCGGCCGCCAGTGCACGCTGCAGCTGGATTGCCCGGCGGATGTAACGCGCATCGCGCTCGCCGCGAGATTCTTCGATGTCGGTACGGATGGCGTCCAGTTCCCGCGCGAATTCCTCGAGGTCCGCGTCCGTTAAATGTGCATACTGCTTGAGGTCGGTGATAGCCATGTCGCTCCTAGATTTTGTGGGTGCAATCGCCTGATGCTGTGGAGATGCAAGTGTTGATCCGGTCGCCCGCGCCGTGCTCATCACCGGACCGGAAGTCGCGGATGTGCCCAGATTCCAGCGGCAGGACGCATGTCTGACAGATGCCCATCCGGCAGCCGAACGGCATCTGGATACCGACCTTCTCGCCGGCTTCGAGAAGCGAAGTCGCACCGTCGATTTCAATCGACTTGTCAGAAATCGAGAAGGTGACGGTGCCGCCTTCGCCGCCTTTGTCGGTGCGGGCAATGGTGAATCGCTCCATGTGCAGGTCGTCCCGCAACCCGGCGTCTTCCCATACCTTTTCGGCAGCGTCCAGCATGGCGCTTGGGCCGCATGCCCATGTCGGTCGGTCCTGCCAGTCGGACACCAACTCGTGGAGTTGGCCGAAATCCAGGTGACCGTCTGATTCCGTCAGCCGAAGATGCAGGCGGTACCCGGGTTGCTGCTGCTCGAGTTCGCGCAGTTCGTCGTAGAAGATCACCGCATCTTTGGACGGCGCCGAGTGGATGTGCACAATGTCGGGGCTCTCGCCGCCGCGTGCCCTCAGCGACCGCAACATCGCCATGAGTGGCGTGATGCCGCTTCCCGCGCTGACGAACAAGATCTTCGGCGGCGGCGGATCAGGCAACGCGAACTCGCCCTTAGGTGCCGCCAGGCGAACGATTGTTCCGGGTTTCACACCCTTCACCAAGTGTGTGGACAGGAAGCCCTCGGGCGTCGCCTTGACAGTGATCGTGATGTGCTTGTTGTCCCGGCGCGGGACAGACGTCAGGGAATACGATCGCCAGTGCCAGCGCCCGTCGACGCTCAACCCGATACCGACGTACTGTCCCGGTCGGTAGTCAGCAGAAAAGCCCCAGCCAGGCTTGATAATTACCGTGGCCGAATCCTCCGTTTCGCTTCGTACCTCGACGATCTCGCCGCGGAGTTCGCGTGCCGACCATCGCGGGTTGAGAAATTTGAGATAGTCGTCGGGCAGCAGCGGTGTCGTCGCCCTGGCTGCCAAACCCCGCAACACGTTCACGCTCGGTGTCGTGGCCGTGGCAACGTTCTTGGCCGGTTTAGCGCTCCATCGCGCGAGATCCCGCAGTTTTGCGGCCATCGAAGGCTCCCCCCGTTCGGAGTTGTGTGGACACCCGTTTCAGTGTACAGCTGTACACCGAATACCCAATGGGCCGGGGTTCACACCTTCACGTGTCCTGTGTGTGCGCCACGGGCGTCGCGACGAGTTTTGCCCTCGGGTGCAGTCTGATCTGCATGGGCAAACTCATCTACGGCTTCAACGTGTCGGTGGACGGGTACATCGCGGACGCACACGGCAACATCGACTGGTCCGATCCGAGCGAAGAACTGCACCAATACTGGAACGACTTCGAGCGGGAGACCGCCCTATCGTTTTACGGGCGGCGGATCTACGAACTGATGTCCGCGTACTGGCCGACCGCCGATAAGGCCCCGGAAGCCACCCCTCTGATCGTCGACTTCGCGCACATCTGGCGCGACATGCCCAAGGTCGTGTTCTCGCGCACCCTGGAGTCCGTCGACTGGAACTCCCGCCTGGAACGCGGCGACCCGGTCGAGGTGGTGA
>JAVHWG010000344.1:0-6124 GCA_032159965.1 Mycobacterium sp. | reverse complement strand
GCGTTGAACGCATCCGCGACCAAAGATTGCGAGAACTTGGGATCCCAGCCGAGGTAGTTGAACCACGGTGCCGTCGGCATCCACTGGATTCCGTAGATCCAGGCGGGATCGCCGTCGAAGTAGGTGGCGAAAGCCTGCCCGCTGTCGAAGAGGATTCCGGTCGTCGTGTGCGTGTAGCTTGCCGGAAAGGTGCCCGGCCCGGTGGATCCGACGGCGTTCGGGTTCGCGCCAGGCGTCGCGTTGGGATTGCCGTTCTGGTTGAGGTAGTCCTCCTGCACCGCGGCACGTTCGGACACGTAGCCCATCGCCCCGGCGGACTGCATCTGAGTGTTGCCGAGCGCGGTTCCCAGCAGGAAGAGGCCGGCCCAGGACTGGATGGCCTCCGAGCTTGATTCCTGGTTGTTTCCGCCGGGTGAGCTGAAGCCTCCGGCGTAGGAGTGGCCCTCCCACACGTCGAAGGTGCGAAGGTACGGGTAGCTGGTGTCGCTGCGGTCCCAGTTCGCATACTGCTTGGCCACCTGCGTTGCCATGGCGCCGTAGCCCTTAGCCCAGGCCGGGTCCTCGAACGCGAGCAGGGCGGTCGCGAGGGTGAAGTACCCGTAGTGGAAGTGATTGTCGGTGAACTGGTACGAACCGTACGAGTCGCCGAACCCGATCAGCGCGCCCCAGGTGTCGTAGCGTGCGAAGTAGTGCGTCGACTCGCCCGGCGTGTACGTGTACCAGTCGGTGAGGGCAGTCTCCAGCGTGGTCTTGAGCTTGTCGAAGGCGGTCGTGTCGCCGATCTGCTTGGCCATCTCCATGTACTCGGCGTACTGCTGCAGATCTTTCCCACCCCAGTACGTGTCGCCGCCGTAGCTTGTGAGCTGGGAATAGTTATCAACGTAGGACTTCATCTGGGCCACGCTGTAGTCGTTCGCCAGGCCGAGGGTCTGCGGCGCCGGGGCAAACGGGCTCAGCCCCTCGAAGGTGTAGTTGAGGTTCCACCCGTCGTGCCCAATCGTGGTCTTGATCTGACCTCTGGGGCTCTGGTAGGTGAATGGTTGGAACTGCAGGTTGTTGGTCGTGTCGCGCCACTCGTTCGACAGCCAGCCCTGGATGGTGTCATGGTTCGTTCCCTGCAGGGCGTCCGTGGTCACGGTCCAGTTCTCGGAAACCTGCGCCTTGTCGGCGCTGTAGTTGTAGCTCATCACCGTGTTACGGGGAATCGCGAACGCGTACTTCTGCATGGTGTCCAGCGTCGCGCCGGAGCCCGGGATGGCGCTAACGACGAGGTAGTTGGCGGAGACAGCGGCGTCGATCACGTTGCCGGACCGGGTGAAGGTGCTGTTCGCCGGTGCATGGATGCCGAAGGTCCGGCCGCCCTGGGTGACCGAGAACGTGTCGGTAGTGATCGGGAAAGTGATGGGGTCGCCGTTCGCGTCGGCGAAGGTCGCATCATCCTGCACCGTGATCTGCGGGGTGACGCCGCTGAACTCGAACCAGGTGTACGGCTCGCCCCGAGCGGCGGTGACGTCCATGTACTGGCTGCCGCCGGTCTGCTGCATCCGCCAGCTGACGTTCCAGTCGCCCCAACTGAGGGCCCTCGAGCTCTCCGCGCTGAAGGCAGTGTCGAAGCGGGTGTCAAGGCCGGTGACGGTATCGGTGCGCACGATCTGGTCGACCATGATGTGCGCCCAACCGGCGTTGAGATTGTCGACGACCTGGATCTGCGCCTGCTGCCCCGCATAGGCCGAGAGGTCCCAGTTGACCCAGCTCAGCTGCTCGGAGTTGTTGCCGGTCGCACTCTCGACCGTCTGGCCGCCAACGACGAGCCGAACCTCCTCGCCCCCGGGGTGGTTTCCGCCACCCACCATGAAGGCAAGGTACTTTCGGTCCACCGTGAAGGTCGGTGAGGAGAGGGTGCCGGTTGCTCCGTCTCCGTTGGCGTTCGTGAACGAATTCGCGAGCCCGTTGCCGATGAAACCGGACACCCCGCTCTGCCCGGTAGCCGTTCCGCCGGAGGGGCCGTCGCCGAAGGCGTTCCCGGTGGTTGTCCAGCCTGTCGGGTAGGTCGTCCCCTCGAAATCAGCCATCATGATGTCGGACGGATCTCCTGCGGGCACAACGGAGCCGCCGACGGTGAGCGGAGCGTCGAGAACGCGGGCGGTGCCGTCCGAGTTCCAGTTGGTCGGGTAGTAGATGGTCGTGCCCTGTGCCGAGTTCTTGTCGACGAGCGGGTCGGCCCACAGGTCGCCGGAGTATTTGCTCACCGCAAGATCGGTCCACCAGGCGTTGGTCGGCACCGGTTTGCCGGCTTGAGTCTTGTCGATGTACAGCGGCATGGACACGGTGCCGGACACATCGTGGCCGGGCGTGTCAAGCGATGCCGGCGGCGCCGCGGCGTAGGACCCCGACCCCACCGGCACTACAGCCGGGTTGGCCGGGTCGGACACGCTAGCGTGTGCCTGGCTGATCGGCAGGACGGTCAGTCCGACCGCCGCCAATGCCCCGGTGACGATGGTGGCTACGAGAGCACCGACGCGCACAGAATTGATCACAGAATGTTCCCCCAAGAACAGCCGTCCTGACACGACGACAAGAATGCATCCACATGGATGTCAGGCTGATCGTAGGAGGTTTCGCGGCGGAGTTCTCCTCGGTTACGGCGGGGGTGGCGGGGCCGGTTCAGCCGGGGGTGACCAGCGGGTCAGTGCCCCTCGTTGTTCTGTTCGTCGATGTCGGTCTTCTCCGAGGGGTTCGGTTTGACGGCGAGGGCGAGCATCGCGATCACAACGAGTGAGACGATGAAGGCGACGCCGAAGAAGACGATGGCGAGGATCGGCTGGCGTGTGCTCATGAGCACGACGAGCCCGATGAAAACGGCGACGATCGCCGCCATCACGAGGTACTCGACGGGACGAAGTCTGTCTTTCCGGCTTGGTACGCTCACGCCGTGGTCTCGCTCTCTGGGGATGTTGTGGGGGCCGCGATTCCGGGCGTCGTCTGCGTTCCCCACTTGGCCGAGAACCCGGCAATCAACAGATACACCGCGACGATGGCGGCGTAGGCGCCGAGCAGTCCGACGGAGACCACCGCCGCGTCGAGCACCCTGGTCACGTTGTCCGGGCCCTTGTATGTCTGCGTGTAGGCGGGCGGCACGAGAAGGAACACTACGGCAGCGACGGCAGTGAGAACGCCGACAGCGGTCCAGTCCCCCGAGCCAACGAAACGGCGCCGCGTGCGAATGCCGCTGTAGATCTCGAGGAATCCGGTGATCGCAGCGAACGAAGTGACGAGAAGGAAGAACAGCCTCACTCCGCCGCCGTTGAACGACAGGGCAAGAACACCGGCCACAGCGGTGATGACGCCCTGCGCGAGGAAGAACGAGCGAACGCCGGAGTAGCCGAGGCGCCGGCTGGCCGACACGAACAGCACGGCACCGCTGACGATCCCGTAGGCGCCGAAGGCGATGAGTCCGAACCGCGCCGAGTGGTTGGCGGAAAACGTGACGGCGAGCGCCAACAGGGCGGCCGGGATGGCGCGGGCCACCGCCACGGGCCAGTAGGCGGCGCGCTCCGCGGTGTCGTCCTTCGTGATCACCACGGGACCTCTTCTCAACTGGGCAACGTGAGCCAGTTTACGCCGAGGCGCTGGGAGGTCGTGCCCGCCCTACGCCGCGTTCTGCTCCGATGCGAAGGCCGACAGGATGCTGTCGCGGTCGAGTCGTGCTCCGAAGAGCGGGTTCCCCGGTTCGAGCTGAAGACCGTTCGCGAGCGGGCCGGCGTCAACCGCATCGAAGCCGAGTCGTTCGACAAGCTGCAACACCACCGCGGCGGCCTCGGGGTGATCGGATGCCACGGCGACCGCCCTCCGGTGGGTGTTGCCAGCGGGGCGAGCATCTTCCTCGATTTCGTGATAGCCGATGTGATTGAGGGACTTCACCACCCTCGCGCCGGGAGCGGCCGTTGCCACGGTCTCGCTCGTGCTGTTCACCAACTCAATCCCAACCGCGTCGCCGTCGACCGGTTGCCAGTGGTTCATGACATCGACGACGATCTTGCCGTCGAGGTTCGCGAGTGGGAGCGAATGCAGTCGGCTGAACGGCGCGGCCAACACCACGACATCCGCTTCGTCCGCCGCGTCCGCCGCCCATCTCGGCTCGGCTCCCGGCATCATGACCTCGACGAGGAGCCCGATCTGCTCCGGGGCGCCCGACCCGGCCACCAGCACTCGGTAGCCGACTGCGATTGCGCGCCGGGCGAGGGTGGAGCCGACGCGGCCGATGCCGAGAATGGCGAGGACGGGGGCGTGGTCCGCTCCGTCGGCGGCATCGTCGATCATGCCGGTACTCCCGCGTCCTGGGTGCCCAACTCCGCATCGACGAGTGGCTTGACCCGGGGTCCGAGAAGCTCAATCGACCTGAGGAAACCGCGATGCAGGAGCTGCCCGACGTCGGTCTGGAGGAAGTGGCGCATGTGGCCCATCTGCCGCTGGAACGTGATCATGCGTGATGCGATCTCCTCCGGTTCTCCCACGAAGAGAGCCCCTCCCTCGTGGGACTCCTCGTCAAAATGTCGACGCGGAGGTGCGGTAAAACCTCGTTGGTCCCCGAGATATTCCAAGGTGTTGTTCCACGCGATCCAGAACGTCTCGTGCGCCTCGCTACTCGACTCCGCAATGTAGCCCGGGGTGCCGACCGAAATGAGCTGGCGGTCGGCCGGCACCCCGGCCTCGTCCGCCGACCGGTGATAAAGATTTGCCAGCGGTGCGAAACGGGCCGCCTGACCACCGATGATTCCGTACGAGACCGGAAGGCCCGGTGCAGGTTCGCTACGCGCTCACGCCTCACGTCCTGCACCAAGCCGGCGGTGCGTCACCAAGCTCCTGACACGAGTAGCTCCTAGGCCGGCGCCATGTCCTGGAAGCGGGAGAAGTGTCCCTGGAACGCGACCGTGACGGTCTTGGTCGGCCCATTGCGGTGCTTGGCGACGATCAGGTCTGCCTCGCCCGGTCGGGTGCTCTCCTTTTCATAGGCGCTATCCCGGTGCAGGAGAATCACCATGTCGGCATCCTGCTCGAGCGACCCGCTCTCGCGGAGGTCGGACAACGCCGGCATCTTGTCGGAACGCTGCTCCGGCCCTCGGTTGAGCTGGGAGAGCGCGATCACCGGAACCTGAAGCTCCTTGGCCAGGAGCTTGAGTGCGCGGGAGAACTCACTCACCTCCTGCTGGCGTGACTCGACCTTCTTGCCCGAGGTCATGAGCTGCAGGTAGTCGATGATGACCATCTTGAGGCCGACCTTCTGCTTGAGCCGGCGGCATTTGGCGCGAATCTCGACGAGGGTCATGTTGGGGCTGTCATCGATGTAGAGCGGGGCGTCGTTGATCCGCCCGCGGGTGCTGGCGATCTTGGTCCAGTCCTCGGTGTGCAGCGTTCCCTTCCGCATGCTCTGCAGCGGCACGGCGGCCTCGGCCGAGAGCAGTCGCATCGCGATCTCGGACCGGCCCATTTCGAGCGAGAAGAAGATTGACGGCATGTCGTACTTGATGGATGCCGCCCTGGCGAAGTCGAGCGCGAGCGTGGACTTACCGAGGGCCGGCCTGGCGGCCACGATGATCAGCTGGCCGCCGTGCAGCCCATTCGTGAGTTCGTCGAGCTCGGCAAAGCCGGTCGGGACGCCGGTCATCGAGCCGTCTCGGCCCTTCGCCGCTTCGATTTCGTCGATCGCGGTGGTGACGGCGACGGTCAGCGGAATGAAGTCCTCAGCCTCGACGCCGCCCATGACGCCGTAGATCTCGGCCTGCGCGTTGTTCACGAGGTCGACGACTTCACCCTCGCTCGCATAGCCCATCTGCACGATGCGAGTGCCGGCCTCGACGAGGCGTCGTAGCACCGCCTTCTCCGCGACGATCGTCGAGTAGAAGCCCGCGTTCGCCGCCGTCGGCACGATTCCGGTGAGGGTATGGAGGTATTCGGCCCCGCCCGCCCGAGTGAGTTCCCCGACCTTGGTCAGCTCGTCGGTGACGGCGATCACGTCCGTCGGCTCGCCGTGGGCGTACAGGGAGAGGATCGCGTCAAAAATGATTTCGTGCTTCGGCACATAGAAATCCACGGCCCGTACCGATTCGATGACGTCAGCCACCGC
>JAVHWG010000336.1:0-9919 GCA_032159965.1 Mycobacterium sp. | reverse complement strand
GCTGGTCGAACAGAGTCAGGCATATCAGGGTGAGGAAGTGGCGAGCTACCTGTTCCACGCCTACGGCACCAACCTGCGGTTCGCGCCGGGGGAATTCAACTTCGTCAAGACCCGCGCCCAGCACGGCACCAAGGAGGCGTTCCGGCTGCGCGACGAGCATTTCCACGTGCCTGAGCCGGAGTGACGCAGCCCACGCGCCGAAAGCGATACAGTATCTGCTAATTTTGTAAAGTCTTCTGTGTACGTCGTTAATGCCGAAACGCGAGGTTCCGATCATGCCCACACCCGTCATCGTCAGCGCCGCCAGGACAGCGATCGGCCGGTCCTTCAAGGGGACGCTGGTCAACACCACTCCCGAGACGCTGATCACCACCGTTCTGCCCGAGGTGGTCCGCCGTTCCGGTGTCGACCCCGCCGCGTTCGATGACATCATCTTCGCCGAATCGCATTACGGCGGCGGTGATCTCGCCCGTTACGCGGCGGCGGCAACCGGCATGGAGGACGTCCCCGGTCAGTCGGTGAACCGGCACTGCGCGGGCAGCCTCACCGCGATCGGCAACGCGGCCGCCCAGATCGGTTCCGGCATGGAGCGCGCGCTGGTCGCCGGCGGCGTGCAGTCGCTGTCGATGACTCCGCTGATGAACCAGCGCGTTCCGGGCCCCGAGCTGAAGTTCGAGGAGCGGTGGATGCCGCCGACGCATCCCGAGACCCCGGATGCTCCCGGCAAGGACATGTCGATCACCGTCGGGTGGAACACCGCGCAGAAGGTCGGCATCACCCGGGAGGAAATGGACGCGTGGGCGGCCCGGTCGCATCATCGCGCGGTGGCCGCGATCGACGACGGCAAGTTCCTCGACGAGATCATCCCGATGAAGATCCAGCAGTTCGACGGGTCGGTCGTCGATTTCAGCGTCGACGAGTTTCCTCGCCGTGACACCACCGTCGAGAAGCTGGCCGGACTGAAGGTCCTGCATCCGGAGATCGAGGGATTCTCCATCACCGCGGGAAACAGCAGCGGCACCAACGACGCGGCGGCGGCGGTGGCACTCGTCGAGCGCGAGTACGCCGAGGCCGAACGACTCGCGGTGATGGGTACCGTAAAGGCCTGGGCCGCAGCGGGAGTTGCGCCACGCGACTGCGGCATGGGTGCAGTCAAGGTAATCGGAAAGGTGCTGCAGCGCGCTGGCCTGAAGCCCTCCGATGTCGCGCTGTGGGAGATCAACGAGGCCTTCGCGTCGGTGCCGATCGCGGCGTGCCGCGAATACGACCTCGACGAGGAGAAGGTCAACTTTTTCGGAAGTGGTTGCAGCTTGGGCCATCCCATTGCCGCATCCGGTGCGCGGATGGTGACGACGCTGGTCTACGAGTTGCAGCGCCGCGGTGGTGGTATCGGAGTCGCCGCAATGTGTGCCGGCGGCGGGCAGGGCGGAGCAGTCGTCATCGAGGTCTAGGTCCTCGACTCGGCTCCGCCGATCACAGCAGTCACACCAGCCCCTTCGGGGGAGCGATGTTGCGTTTGCCCGCATCTGAGCGACAAAGCGCCGATCTCCTTGCCGCGCAGGCAGATTGTCGCTAAGAGGCGGGCAGAACGCGCTATGCCCGCGGCGAGTCACGGCTGCGACGGATGTGATCGCCGTGGCTATTTCTTCGGGGCGGCCTTCCGGCCCTTCTGCCCTTCCTCGATCAGCCGACTGGCATGGTCGAGGATGCAGTCGAGGCCGTATTCGAAGTTCTTCTCGTCGGCCACGGCCAACCGATGGCCCTTAGCCGCCAATTTGGCGATCAGCGGTGCGATCTCGGGATCGATTGCGCTGAATTCGAAAGTCGACGGCGAAGCATCTTCGAGTTCGCGCGTCTTCTCCTGCAGCCGCTCGAGTACCACGGTCCCCCGAACATGAAGTGACACAGCCGAATACGTATCGAATGCGTCCTCGGGTGACAGGCCGACCTCGACGAGTGACTGGATTGCCTTCTCCATCTGCTCCACACCGAGCCGTCGAACCTTCGCACTGAGTGCGCCCCGAATGAGAATGAGGTCGGTCAAGATCGGACTGCTCAAGAACGTCTTGCGCATCGCGTGCGCGTGGTTGCGCAGCGACTCGCGCCAATTGCCCGCCTCGACGTACGGCGTCGCGAAGGTGAACTTGCGCAGAGCGCGGTCCGTCATCGCGTTGAGGAGGTCGTCCTTCTTGCGGAAGTACCAGTAGATGCTGGTGACGCCGACGCCGAGGTGCTTACCCAGCAATGGCATGCTCAGGTTGTCGATCGACACCACGTCGGCAAGCTCGAAGGCGCCGTCGATGATGTCGTCAGGATTGATCGAACCGCGTTCGCGTCGCTGGCGTTTCTCGGCGGTTGCCTTGCCTGCCACGGGCTACCTCCGTCATCTCGTTTCGTCATCGGCCGGTTAGTACCGTAACACCTATAGTAAGCTTTTCTGGGAAGCCGCGTGGACGGCCGAGGAGTGATCGATGGCAACGGCGCACGACGCGCGGGCATGGGCCCGCACCGCACTCAGAGGTATCGGAAACTCGCTCTACACGCCGTTCTCCGGACCCGACGGTGACGACGTCGACTGGGCCGCCTATCGCGCGCTAGTGCGTTACTGCGTCGGTGATCTCGGCCACCCGATGCTGTGGGTGACAAGCGGCGTCGCCGAGTTCTGGTCGCTGACCATGCAGGAGCGAAAGCGCTTGCTGGAGATCGCCATCGAGGAGGCGCGAGCGATCAACCCCGACGTCGTCGTCCAGTCGTGCACGGCGGCGTTGTCGGCCAAGGACTGCCTGGAGCTGACGCGCCATGCGCAGCAATCGGGCGCCGACATCGTCTACATCCAGACGCCGATGATGGAGCTGCACGGCGGCGAAGGAGTTCTGAAGTTCTTCCGGTACATCGGCGACCGCACGGACATCGCGCTCGGCATGTTCAACTCCCCGTCGTCGGGCTACGTCCTGAATGCCGCCGAAAGCGCGCGGATCGTCGAGGAGATCCCTGCGGTGTGCGCGACGAAGGAGGGCGCGTTCCGGCCCGCGAACAGCCGCCGACTGCACGACCTCGCGCCCGAGTTGGTGATCTGGGAGTGTGACCTCACGGTGTACCGCGCAGGGTGGCTGCGGGCCGGCTTCGTCGGGCCTGCCCAACTGGGAACGACCGGCTACCTGTACGAGACGCCGCAGCGACGCGTCCTCACCGACTACTGGGACCTGATCTGGAACGACAAGCTCGTCGAGGCCATGGACTATGCCGTCGATTCGGGCATGGATCGGTTCGGTTCCGACATCGCGGGGTGGTTCACCTGCTACCCGGGCCGCCCCGATTACTTCACGCACTGGGGCGCTGCGTTCAAGTACGCGGCGTCCGTCCTCGGACTGCCGATGGGTGACTACCTGGAGTCCCGCCCGCCGCAAGCCGAGCTGCCCGACCAGGCAAAGGTGCAGATCCGCGAGGCCTACAAGCGGTTCGGGCTGATCGATTCCTGAGCTGTAAGCGAGCGCGGAAGGCACTACCGATAGGAGTACAGTATGTGCATACATCCAGCTCGCGGGATGCTTGATAGGCCGGCCAGTGCGGCTCCGGGTGACTGAAAGGACGCAATCAATGGTGCTGGACTACAAGGCGATCGACGTCGACAACCACTACTACGAGCCCGTCGACTCGTTCACCCGTTATCTGCCCAAGGAGTTCAAGCGTCGCGGCGTACAGATGGTCAGGGACGGCAAGCGCACGCTGGCGGTGATCGGCGGACGGGTCAACCACTTCATCCCGAACCCCACCTTCGACCCGATCATCGAGCCGGGCTGCCTGGATCTGCTGTTCCGCGGCGAGATTCCCTACGGGGTCGATCCGGCGTCGCTGATGAAGGTCGACCGGATGGAGAACCATCCCGAGTACCAGAATCGCGACGCCCGCATCCAGGTGATGGACACCCAGAACCTCGAGACGGTGTTCATGCTGCCCACGTTCGCCTGCGGCGTCGAGGAAGCCCTCAAGGACGACATCGAGGCGACCATGGTTTCGGTCCACGCATTCAACCAGTGGCTGGACGAAGACTGGGGATTCGATCGGCCCGACGGCCGCATCGTCGCCGCGCCCATCATCTCCCTGGCTGATCCCGAAAAGGCCGTCGAGGAAGTGGAATTCGTGTTGGGCCGCGGCGCCAAGATGGTGCTTGTGCGGCCCGCGCCCGTGCCCGGCCTGGTGAAACCGCGCTCGCTGGGTGACCCGCAGCACGACCCGGTGTGGGCGCGAGTTGCTGAGGCGGGCGTGCCGGTGGGATTCCACCTCTCGGACAGTGGTTATCTGGCGATCGCCGCCCTGTGGGGCGGGCAGGGCACATTCGAGGGGTTCGGCAAGAAGGATCCGTTGGATCAGCTGCTGCTCGACGACCGCGCGATTCACGACACGATGGCCTCGATGATCGTCCACCAGGTGTTCACCAGGCACCCGAGTCTGAAGGTGGCGAGTATCGAGAACGGTTCGTATTTCGTGTACCGCTTGATCAAGCGCCTGAAGAAGGCTGCGAATACCGCGCCGTACCACTTCAAAGAGGATCCAGTGGAGCAGCTGCGCAACAACGTATGGATCGCGCCGTACTACGAGGACGACGTGAAGCTGCTCGCCGCCACCATCGGGGTGGACAAGATCATGTTCGGTTCGGACTGGCCGCACGGCGAGGGCCTCGCCGATCCGATGTCGTTCACCGCCGACATCCCCCAGTTTCCCGAGTTCAGCGCCGAAGACACACGTAAGGTCATGCACGACAACGCATTAGATCTGCTCGGTGCCAAAGTAGGACTGGCGGCGTGACGTTCCGAGGCTGTCCGCGTCGATGAGCGAATGGACGCTGGGAGCGGTGCTCGACGCGATCGCGGATGTTGTCCCCGACCGCCTGATGACCGTCTGCGGAGACCGTAGGAGCACCTTCGCGGACTCGGCAGAACGCACCCGCCGGCTGGGGAACTTCCTGGCGGGCAGGGGCTTCGGTGCACAGCGCGAGCGCGACGAACTTCAACCCTGGGAGTGCGGCCAGGACCGGGTGGCGCTCATCATGCACAACGACCTCTATCCCGACATGGTCATCGGCTGCCTGAAGGGCCGCGTCGTGCCGGTGAACATCAACCACTACTACACACCGCGTGAGGTCGGAGAGCTTCTCGACTACGTCAAGCCGCGGGGCGTGATCTACCACCGCTCTCTCGGCGCGAAGTTCGCCGACGTGCTCGGAGACGTCGACCTGCGGGTCTCGATCGACGACGGGAGCGCCGCGCCTGAACTTCCTGGCGCGATTTCGCTGGAAGACGCGCTGGCGCAAGGAGAAACGGACCACGACGCGTCGCCGTCGCCGGACGACTTGATCATGATCTGTACCGGTGGCACCACAGGACGGCCAAAAGGCGTGCTGTGGCGCCAATGCGACATGTACGTGCTGTCGATGAACGGGGCACCCCATGACGCCATCGGCGAGATCCACGACAGGGTGCGCAACGGCGGGCAACCGTGGTACGCGGTGTCGCCGCTGATGCACGCCGCGGGCATGTGGACCGCGTTCGCGGGAACCATGAGCGGTCTGACGGCGATCCTCTACGACAACCGCGCCAAGTACGATCCCGTCACCGTGCTCGAGACCGTGGAACGGGAAAAGGTCGGGATGATGACGATGGTCGGTGATGCCTACGCCGCCCCGTTGGTCGAAGCACTGCAACGCACTTCGTACGACACGTCGTCGCTGTTCGCCATCGGCACCGGCGGTGCCGCCACCAATCCGAAGTACCAGCGCGCGCTGCTGGCGGCCATCCCGCAGATCACGCTGATCAACGGCTACGGCTCGTCGGAGACCGGCAACATGGCGTTCGCGCGCAGCCAGCACGGCAACGTGAACGACACCTTCCTGTTCCGCGAAGGCGGACTGGTGCTGTCGGACGACTACAGCCGATTTCTGGAACCCGGTGAACCCGAGTTGGGTTGGGTCGCCCGTGCGGGCCGCATTCCGTTGGGCTACTTCGACGACGAGCAGGCAACCCGAAAGACGTTCCCGGAAGTCGACGGCCAACGCGTGGTGATCTCCGGAGATCGCGCCTCTGTGGAGGAGGACGGCACGCTTCGTCTGTTCGGCCGAGACTCGTTGGTGGTCAACACCGGCGGCGAGAAGGTGTTCGTCGAGGAGGTCGAGGAAGTGCTGCGTGCGCATCCCGATATCGCCGACGCACTGGTTGTCGGGCGGCCCAGCGAACGCTGGGGTCAGGAGCTTGTCGCCGTGATCACATTGCATCACACCGCCAGCGCCGACGAAGAAGCACTGCACGGGCATTGCACATCGCACCTCGCGCGCTTCAAGGCGCCCAAGGAATTCGTCGTCGTCGAGCAGATCCGTCGGCTCGGCAACGGCAAGGCCGATTACCGCTGGGCGAAAAGCGTGGCTGTACAACAGGAGACGCCAGCGTGACACAGAAAGTGATCGACTGCCTGGTTAACGTGCACTTCGGCGAGACCGAAGAGCAACCCACATGGATGCTCAAGGTGCGTGACGACTATTTCAAGGGATCGAAGTCGATGTTCGCCCCGGTCGAGCTGTCCCAACTCGCCGACGAGATGGACGAACAGGGCGTGCAGAAGGCGATCCTGATGGACAACATCGCCAAGCCGTCCGTGACCGCGCGCAAGTTCGTCGAGGCCAGGCCGGAGCGGTTCGCGCTGGCGATGGGCGGGCTCAACCTGCTGCGGCCGGTGCAGCCGCTGCGCGAGCTGAGCGCTCTGGTCAAGGAGCTGCCGGTTGCCTACGTGGCTGTCGGCCCTAGCTTCTGGGGTGACGGCCAATACCCGCCGACCGACGCGGTCTACTACCCGCTCTACGCCAAGTGCGCGGAGCTGGAGTTGCCGCTGTGCATGAACACCGGGATCCCCGGACCACCGATCCCGGGTGAGGTGCAGAACCCGATCTACCTCGACCGGGTATGCGTGCGCTTCCCTGAGCTCAAGCTCTGCATGATCCATGGGGCGGACCCGTGGTGGGATATCGCGATACGGCTGATGATCAAGTACCGCAACCTGCACCTGATGACCTCGGCGTGGTCGCCCAAGCGGCTGCCGGAAACGCTGTTGCACTACATGCGAACCCGCGGCAAGGACAAGGTGATTTTCGCCTCGGACTGGCCGGTGCTTCCCCAGCGCAGGGTCGTCCCCGAGGCGCTGGCACTCGACCTGCCTGACGACGTACGGCAAAACTATCTGTACAACAACGCGCAGCAATTCTTTTTCTCAGGCCAGGAGGACTGACGATGGACCGCTACGAACTGCGCAGGCTCGACTACAGCCTGTCGGAGGACCACCTTGCCCTGCAGGACGCGTACCGGCACTTCTTCACGACCCATTGCCCCATCGAAACAGTCCGGGCGGCAGAGGAGTCCGGTTTCGACAAGAGTCTGTGGGAGCGGCTCTGCGCGATGGGCGCGGCGACGATGGCGCTTCCCGAATCCGTCGGTGGCGACGGCGCGACGCTCGTCGACCTGACATTGGTCGCCGAGGAGGCAGGCCGGTCACTGGCCCCCGTGCCCTGGATCGATCACGTCTGCGCGGCACGGTTGGTCGGCCGACTCGGGGGGTTGGTCGAGGTCGCCGACGTGCTAACCGGGAAGCAGATCGCGACCCTGGATCCCCAGCAGGACAACGTGACCGGCGTCCGGCTGATCGGCACCGGGTCGATCGCCGACCACATCGTCGTCCGCGACGGGGACGACGTGGTCAGGCTCACGTTCGACACGCGACCGACCCGCGTCGACAACATCGGCAGGCTACCCATGGCCTGGGTGGATCCGGATGCCGCCGCAAG
The DNA here is from genome assembly GCA_032159965.1 of Mycobacterium sp. Taxonomy (GTDB): domain Bacteria; phylum Actinomycetota; class Actinomycetes; order Mycobacteriales; family Mycobacteriaceae; genus Mycobacterium. The sequence continues at coordinate 2,094 of JAVHWG010000336.1, read as the reverse complement.
CCGCACGGTGCTGGGCACCGGTGCCGAAGCGGTCGCGGAATACCAACGGGCGCTTGATGAGTGGCGGGTGCTGACCGCTGCCGCGCTGGTGGGGCTTGTCGAAGAGACGATGCAGATCGCGGCAGAGTTCGCCAAGACGCGTTACACCCTTGGGGTTCCGATTTCGACGCTGCAGGGCATCTCCCATCCGTTGGCGAACATCGCGATCACCGTGCAGGGCGGGCGAAACCTGTCCCGGCGCGCAGCGTGGTTTCTCGACAACGAGCCCGACGAGCGGGCGGAACTTGCCGCGTGCGCATTCGTGTTCATGGCCGAAGAGGCCGCCAAGGCCGCCACGATGGCCGTTCATGTCCAAGGCGGACTCGGAGTTTCGGCCGAAGCCGCGGCGACCGCATACCTGGTGCGCGCGAGAGGCTGGCCGCTGGCCGGCGGCGATCCGGGAGCCAGCGCGAAGCACGTCGCCGAGATTGTGGCGGCGCGCGAGAGCCGCGGAGTGGGGAACTGACACGTGGACTTCTCACAAGTGCAACTGTCCGAGGACGATCAGGCGTTCCTCGACGAGGCCCGCAGCTTTCTTCGCGCCATCGTTACTGATGACGTCATCCGGCGCGACCGCGAGACAGGCGACAACTTCGACGAGGGCGTGCACCTGGCGCTGGGTGCGAAAGGCTATCTGGCGGGCGAGTGGAAGCCGGTGTCCGACGGTGGATTCAGCCGGGTGCGGCGACGGATCTGGGAGTTGGAGAAGCGTCGGGCACACGTCCCGTGGGTGACATGGGGCACCAGTGCGATGATCGCGCGGTCCGTGCAGAAGTTCGCGTCTGCCGAACTCCGGGAAGAGGTGATGCCGGGCTTCTTCAGCGGCCACGTCAGGATGTGCCTCGGCTACACCGAGCCCGAAGGCGGCTCGGACGTCGCGACCTGCAAGACCCGCGCGGTGCGTGACGGTGACGAGTGGGTGATCAACGGGTCGAAGATGTTCACCACCGGCGCGCACAACTGTCAGTACGTCTACCTGATCACCAATACCGATCCGGAGGCGCCAAAACACAAGAGCCTGACCATGTTCCTGGTGCCGCTGGATACTCCGGGCATCGAGATCCAGGGAATTCGGACCGTCGACGGCGACAGGACGAATATCGTCTACTACACGGACGTCCGCGTCGCCGACAAGTACCGGCTGGGCGACGTGAACGGCGGATGGGCAGTCGTCCGCGAGCCTCTCAACGTCGAACACGGCGCTGTCGAGGCCGCACCGGACGGGCTTCAGGATGTGTCGATCATGATGCACCAGGCCGGATTCATGGCCAGTGCGGTCGATAAGGCCGCCGCGAAGGCCGCACAGATAGGACCCAACGGGCGGCGCCTCGTCGACGACCAGTCGGTGGCATATCGGCTGGGCCGCAGTGCCGCCCGAATGGAAGCCGCCATGAGCGCCCCGAACATCTTCGGCCGGGTTGCCCTCGCGCAGACCATGCGCGACATCGCGCCGGAGTTGATGGACATCCTCGGGGCTGCGTCGTGCCTGCCGGTTGGCAGTGACGGCGCCGCCGACGACGGCGCTTCCGAGTACATCTACCGCTTTGCGCCATTGGTCGGTATCTACGGCGGCACACTCGAAGTGTTCCGCAACATGATCGCGCAATACGCTCTCGGCCTTGGCAAGCCGAATTACTCACCGCCGGCGGCGAAGAAAGCGTCCTAGGCGATCGCGCCTGATTCCTTGAGTGCGGCGATCCGGTCCCAATCCATGCCCAGCTCCAGCAGGACGATCTCGGTGTGCTCGGACGCCTGCGGAGCCCGCGTGGTCACCAGCGGCTCGTGGTTGAACTGCACCGGACCGCGGACCACTTTGAACGGCGCTCCGCCCGCGGCTGCCTCGAACTCGACGATCATGTCGTTGGCGACGGCCTGTTCGTCGGCGGCCATATCGATGAAGCTCTGGAACGGGGCCCACTGGCCCTTCATGGTCTTCAGATGCCGACGCCAATACTCGAATGGCTTGCTGGCAATCGACTCTGTGATGAGTTCCACTGCCGCGGCGGCATTCTCGATGAGCGGCAAGACTTCTGAAAAGCGGGGGTCGTCGGCCAG
>JAVHWG010000302.1:0-4874 GCA_032159965.1 Mycobacterium sp. | reverse complement strand
CGGGGCCGGTGATCTTCAGCGACTCGACGACCCCGTCGCCCACCGCGGCGGCGATCTTCGCCAGCAGTTGGCGTTGCATCATCCGCAACTGGGTGGCCCACGCCGTTGATTCGGCAGCCACCGACAGCACGCCCTCCTGCAGCCCGGTCGGAGACGCGTGGTCGGCGATGTGGTCACCGACCACCGCACGCCAGCTGCCGAACACCGTGCCTTGCGCGACCTTTGCCGACCACCCGCGGGTGTTCGCGAGGTCTCGGCTGACGGAACCGAGCAGCTGCGGGTCCCGGCCATCGGGACCGGCGCCCGACCATCTGCGGCGACCTCCTTGTTGGCGCCCGGCAACTCGGCGCGCGGTGGTCGCCTGGCGTCCCTGACCGACGTCCTTGCCCTGGGCACGGGCACTCCGCCGCGCCTCCTCCAGCGTGCGCCGCACGAGATCCATCGCCTCGGATTGGGCGGGGTTCTCGGGACGATCGTCACCGGTCACGACACCACCGATATCCGTCCACTGTCATCCTCCGAAATGCCTATCCCGACTCGCCGCGCGTCGAGCTCGCACGGAATGTCCTCCGGCACCGCGGCCGTCACCAAGACCTGCTCGGCGTCGGCGGCGACCGCGGCCAGCGCCTGCCGCCGCCTGGCGTCGAGCTCGGCGAACACATCATCCAGCAGCAGCACCGGGTCACTGCCGTCGGTGCGCAGCAGTTCGTAGGCGGCCAGCCGCAACGCCAACGCCATCGACCACGCTTCACCGTGCGACGCATAACCTTTGGCTGGTTGGTCACCGAGCACCAGCTCGAGATCGTCGCGGTGGGGTCCGACCAGACACACGCCCCGCTCCAGCTCGGCGTCGCGCCGGCGGGCGAGCGCCTCGAGCAACAACTTCTCGAAATGTTCGGCGTCACCGCCGTCGTGGACGCCGCTGTCGACGCTCGCGCGGTACCGGATGTCCGCCGGTCGCGATCCCGGCGCCAACAGCTGGTAGGCCTTCTCTACCTCGGGGCGCAATTCATTGACCAGCGTCGTACGCGCCGCCAGCAGTCGCGCTCCGTGCTCGGCCAGGTGACCGTCCCAAACGTCCAGTGTCTGCAGGAGTCCCGCATCCCGTGGACGGTGCCCGACCCCGGTCTTGAGCAGCGCCGTCCGTTGGCGCACGACTTTGTCGTAGTCCGCCCGCACCCCGGCCAGGGTCGGCCGTCGGACCGTCGCCAACTCGTCGAGGAAGCGTCGACGCTCGCTCGGGTCGCCTCTTACGAGTGCGAGGTCTTCCGGCGCGAACAGCACGGCCCGCAATACACCCAGCACTTCACGCGGCGTGCGCACGGGGGAGCGGTTCAGCCGGGCCTTATTCGACTTGCCCGCAGTGATTTCCAGGTCGACCGCCAGTTCACGGCCCTCACTGACGACGATCGTGGACACCACTGCACGTTCCTGACCGGCACGGATCAGCGGCGCGTCGCCGGCTACCCGATGCGATGCAAGCGTTGATGAATACCACAGCGCCTCAATGAGATTCGTCTTTCCGTAGCCGTTCGGGCCGACGAACACCGTTCTTCCGGGGTCGAGGTCGATATCGGCATGCGGCCATGACCTGAAGTCACGTAAACCAAGGTGGCGCACATACATGCCGGCGAGACTCCCGGCCTAGCCGGACTGACTGATGCGCTTGACCGCGTGCCCACCGAATTGGTTCCGCAGCGCGGCTACCGCCTTCATCGTGGGCGAGTCGTCCTGGCGGGACAGGAAGCGCGCGAACAACGCCGCAGCGATGCTGGGCACCGGGACACGCAACCGGATGGCTTCTTCGACGGTCCACCGGCCCTCGCCGGAATCCTCGGTGTATCCGGCGATCTCGGCCAGTTGGGGATCTTCCTTCAACGCCTTCGCCAAGAGTTGCTGCAGCCACGACCGCACGACTGTGCCGTTGGTCCACGCCTGATAGACCGCCTGCGGATCTTTGACCAGGTCTTCGGCAGCCAGCAGTTCATAGCCCTCGGCGTAGGCGGTCATCAGCGCGTACTCGATACCGTTGTGGACCATCTTCGCGAAGTGCCCCGCACCGACCGGGCCGGCGTGGACGAAACCGTCTTCACGCGGTCCCGGCGGCCGCAACGTATCGAAGATCGGCATCGCTCGTTCGACGTCGGCATCGCTGCCGCCGACCATCAGGCCGTAGCCCTCCGTCAAACCCCAAATACCCCCGGAGACACCCGCGTCAATGTAGGCGATTCCTTTGTCTGCCAACAGTTTCGCGTGCGGCGCATCCTCGGTGTACCGGGAGTTGCCGCCGTCGATCACCAGATCGCCCTCGCTGAGTTCATTGGCGAGTGACACGATCGTCTCGTTGGTGATGTCCCCGGAGGGAACCATCACCCAGACGACTCTTGGCGCTGCCAGTGCATCGGCCAACGCAGCGAGCGTGGGGACATCGGACACCTCTGGGCGCGGGTCGTACCCGACGATCTCGTGACCGCCCTCGCGCAGCCGTTCGCGCATGTTGAAACCCATTTTGCCAAGTCCAACCAGCCCCAGCTGCATCAATGCCCTCCTCGATCGAGCTAAGCGGTCAGCCGGGCAGTCGCACCGGCATCAACAGGTAGACGTAGTCGGATTGCATCGCGGGAAACGGCCCGGCACCGGACGGCGAATTGTCGGCGTCGGCTTCGGGCGCCGGGCGCAGCACCGCAGGGCGACTCGGAGTGGTGAACCCGAACGACACCCGTTCGGTGTGCAGCGAACTGAGCCCGTCGGTCAGGTAGGTCGGGTTGAACGCGATGGTGAGCGGCTCGCCGGCGAAGTCGACCGGAAGGTCCTCCTCGGCACGGCCGACGTCGTCGGCGCCGGCAGCCAGGCGCAACGCACCCTCGCTGAATTCCATCCGGATTTGCGCGCCGCGGTCCGCGACGAGGGCCACGCGTTTGATGGCCTCGCTCAGCTCAGCAACACCGACGGTCGCAACCGCAGTGTGCTCGGTGGGTAGCAGCTGTCGGAATTTCGGGAATTCCGCATCGAGGAGCCGGGTGGTGCTTCTCTTGCCCTCGCTACGGATCCCGAGAAGACCTTCCTTGCCGACGTTTTCTCCGGCGCCCAGCGACAATTGCACGTCGGCCCCGCTGATGCCCGCCCTCACTGCCTCGGCGAGAGTCTTCGCCGGCACCAGCACGGCCGCTTCGATGTCCGGCGCCGCGGTAGACCACGTCAGCTCACGCACAGCGAGCCGGAATCTGTCCGTAGCCGCCAAAACGACTGTCTCCCCAGATATTTCGACACGGATGCCGGTAAGCATGGGCAACGTGTCATCCCGGCCGGCTGCGACGGCAACCTGGCCGATCGCCTCGGCGAACAAATCCGAGGAGATGACGCCCGTCTCCTCAGGCAGCCCGGGCAGCGTCGGGTAATCCTCCACGGCCATCGTCGGCAGCGAGAATCGGGCGCTGCCGCACGTCAGGGCGACGCGAGTACCCTCGACGCTGACCTCGACAGGCTTGGCGGGCAGCGCGCGGGTGATGTCGGACAACAACCGGCCCGAGACCAAAGCCCTTCCCGGACTTGCCACCTCGGCTGCCACCTGGACCTCAGCCGATACCTCGTAGTCGAAACCCGAAATTGACAGCCCCTCGTCGTTGCCTTCGAGAAGCACGCCGGCGAGGACCGGTACCGCCGGGCGGGTTGGCAAGTTGCGCGCCACCCATGCCACCGCGTCGGCGAAGTCCTCTCGAACCAGCCGGAACTTCAAATCCGTTACCCCGAGGGTCGTCGCTGCCACGTCACGGCCTCATCTTCACTGGCATGTCTTTCAGGTGCTCCATCCCGGCGGCTACCAGGTTCGGTACGACGACCGTAATGGCTGTCGAGGCACCACCGTAGAGCTTTCGGTCCCTGGATGAAAGGTATCCGATACCGCCGACAACGGCTGAAGAGGAGGCTCCCCGGCCGGTGTGGAAGGGCTCTGTCCCCAGGTGCTTCTTCTAGTGGGAAATCTAGATAGAGATATCAGTAGAAGTAGTAGGTCCTGTGGAATCTGTGCATAACGCGCGTTCGCGCTGACTGAGCACGCGTGGCTATGTGGGTAGCCGGTGGATGACGGGGCGGTTTCAGGGACTCCGCTGTGAGTCGATGTCGGTTGTGCACCGGCGGGCGAACATCACCCCTGTTGTGTCCGATGTTGTGCACAGGGTTATCCACAGCCCCTACGTGTGACGAATGAGCTCAAAGAGTCGCAAGTTTTTTGGAACTGCGCGCGAGATTCGCCGGTCAGCGCTTGGAACGCTGACGAATCCGGGTGGTGAGTTCCTTCACTTGATCGAAGACTTCCCGTTTCTGGGGCATCTCGTCTCGGATCTTGCGTTCGGCGTACATCACCGTGGTGTGGTCACGGCCGAAGGCCTGGCCGATCTTGGGCAGCGACAAATCGGTGAGCTCCCGGCACAGGTACATGGCCACTTGGCGGGCATGTGCGAGTGAACGGGTTTTTCCGGGTCCGCGGAGTTCCTCGATGCTGGTCTCGAAATACTCAGCGGTCGCGGCCATGATGGTGGCTGTTCCGATCTGGATGCTCTCGGTGTCGGAGATGAGATCGCGCAGCACGATCTCGGCGAGAGCGCGGTCGATCAGGGTTTGGTTCAGCGACGCGAACGCGGTGACCCGGATCAGCGCACCCTCGAGTTCACGGATGTTGCGCTCGATGCTGCTGGCAATCAGTTCGAGAACGTCGTCAGGCACGTCGAGCCGGTCCATCTGCGCCTTCTTGCGCAAGATCGCGATCCTGGTTTCCAGTTCGGGCGGCTGGACGTCAGTGATCAGGCCCCACTCGAAGCGTGTGCGCAGCCGGTCTTCCAGAGTGGCCAGGTGTTTGGGCGGGCGATCGGATGAGA
>JAVHWG010000294.1:0-2984 GCA_032159965.1 Mycobacterium sp. | reverse complement strand
ACAACAACGCGCTGACGGTCGCGTTGTCGGCGGTGCTCAGCTCGGGGGCGACGCTGGCGCTGGGCAAGTCGTTCTCGGCGTCGAAGTTCTGGGACGACGTCATCCGCTACGACGCGACGGCGTTCGTGTACATCGGCGAAATCTGCGGGTACCTGCTTAACCAGCCGGAGAAGGACACCGACCGCAAGCACAAGGTACGGGTGATCGCCGGCAACGGTCTGCGGCCGGGCATCTGGGACGAGTTCACCAAGCGGTTCAACATCCCCCGCGTCTGCGAGTTCTATGCCGCCAGCGAGGGCAACACCGCGTTCGTCAACATCCTGAACATCCCCAAGAGCACCGGCATCTGCCCGACGCCGGTGGCGTTCGTCGAATACGACGGCGAGTCCGGCGACCCGGTCCGTGACGACAACGGGCGGGTGAAGAAGGTGAAGAACGGCGAGCCCGGCCTGCTGCTGTCCAAGGTGAGCAATTTCCAGCCGTTCGACGGCTACACCGACAAGGAAGCCACCGAGAAGAAGCTGGTGCGCGACGCGTTCAAGAAGGGCGACGTGTGGTTCAACACCGGCGACCTGATGCGCTCCCAGGGCTTCGGGCACGCCGCGTTCGCGGACCGGCTCGGTGACACGTTCCGCTGGAAGGGCGAGAACGTGGCCACCACCCAGGTCGAGCACGCGGTGTCGCGGGACAGCAATGTCGACGATGTCACCGTCTACGGCGTCGAGGTCGAGGGCGCCGGCGGCAAGGCGGGCATGGCGGCCGTGCAGATGAAGGACGGCGCCGACTTCGACGGCAAGGCTCTGGCCAAGGCGGTGTATGAGAACCTGCCGCCGTACGCGATGCCACTCTTCGTGCGGGTCGTCGAAAAGCTCGAGAAGACGTCGACGCACAAGACCAAGAAGGTGGACCTGGCCAAGCAGGCCTACGGCGAGGACGTCGAGGACCCGATCTACGTCCTGAAGGGGCGCGAAGAAGGCTACGTCGAGTTCTATGACGAGTTCCCCGATGAGGTGAAGGCCGGGAAGGCGCCGAAGAGCAAGTAGGCACCGTCCGTCGAGAGCACGGTTGTTGTACACGAATCTCGAGTAGACCCGGCGAAAAGCGTGCGCTGGGCGGCTCTGACGCGTTGCCTGGCACCCTGGTGGGGTGCAGTCGACCTTCTGCGGCAGGCCAGTGGCCGGTGATCGCGCGCTGATCATGGCGATCGTCAACCGCACACCCGACTCTTTCTACGACCGCGGCGCCACCTTCACCGACGAGGCCGCCAAAGAAGCCGTGCACCGTGCTGTCGACGAGGGCGCCGACGTCATCGACATCGGTGGCGTCAAGGCCGGTCCCGGCGACGCCGTGGACGCCGACGAGGAAAGTGCCCGCGTTGTGCCGCTGATCGAGTGGCTGCGTAGCGCGTACCCGCAGCAGTTGATCAGCGTCGACACCTGGCGCGCGGCGGTGGCCAAGCAGGCCTGCGCCGCGGGGGCCGACCTCATCAACGACACCTGGGGCGGCATCGACCCCGGATTGGCGCAGGTGGCCGCGGAGTTCGGCGCGGGACTCGTGTGCTCGCACACCGGCGGCGCCGCGCCGCGCACCCGGCCGTTCCGGGTCAGCTACGGCCACACGGTGCACGGAGTGGTCGACGACGTGGTCGCCGAGGTCACCGCCGCCGCGGAGCGTGCGGTGGCCGAGGGTGTTGCGCGGGAGAAGATCCTGATCGATCCGACACACGATTTCGGCAAGAACACCTTCCACGGCCTGGCTTTGTTGCGTCACGCGGAAGATCTTGTTAACACCGGATGGCCTGTGCTGATGGCCCTGAGCAACAAGGATTTCGTCGGGGAAACTCTGGGTGTGGGTCTGACTGAGCGCCTGGAAGGAACACTCGCCGCCACCGCCGTCGCTGCAATGGCCGGTGTCCGGATGTTCCGGGTGCACGAGGTCGGACACACTCGGCGCGTGCTGGACATGGTCGCGGCGATCCAGGGTGTGCGCTCTCCGACGCGCACGGTGAGGGGACTGGCATGACTACTACACCTGATCTGACCGACGTGGTCACCGAGCGATGGATGGCCGAACGCAGTTGGAGTCGACCCAACTGGACGATCGCGGAGCTGGAGGCCGCCAAGGCGGGCCGCACAGTCTCCGTGGTGCTGCCTGCGCTCAACGAGGAAGAGACCGTCGCCTCTGTGGTCAGCACCATCGAGCCGATGCTCGGCGGGCTGGTCGACGAACTGGTGGTCCTCGATTCGGGCTCCACCGACGACACGGCGATCCGCGCGCTCACCGCAGGCGCCCGCGTCATCAGCCGTGAGCAGGCGGTGCCAGAGATGGCGCCGCAGCCGGGCAAGGGGGAGGCGCTCTGGCGGTCCCTGGCGGCCACCACCGGCGACATCATCGCGTTCGTCGACTCCGACCTGATCGACCCGAGCCCGATGTTCGTGCCGAACCTGATCGGTCCGTTGCTCACCCGCGACGGCGTCCATCTGGTCAAGGGCTTCTACCGCAGGCCGCTGATGGTGAGCGGTCGCGAAGACGCCAACGGCGGGGGGCGGGTCACGCAGCTGGTCGCCCGGCCACTGCTGGCCGCGCTGCGACCCGAGCTGTCGTGCGTGCTGCAGCCGCTCGGCGGTGAGTACGCCGGTACCCGCGAGCTGCTGACATCGGTGCCGTTCGCGCCTGGTTACGGCGTCGAGATCGGTTTGCTCATCGACACTTATGACCGGCTGGGTCTCGACGCGATCGCACAGGTGAATCTTGGTGTGCGCGCGCATCGCAACCGCCCGCTGACCGAGCTGAGCGCAATGAGCCGCCAGGTGATCGCGACGCTGCTGTCCCGATGCGGCGTCCCGGACTCCGGAGTCGGGCTGACGCAGTTCTTCGCCGACGGCGCCGAGTTCATCGCGCGGGTGTCGGAGGTCTCGCTCGAGGACCGGCCGCCGATGAACACGTTGCGGTAGTTCGTCGGCCGGGATCACCGTCAGGCAGGA
>JAVHWG010000278.1:0-5587 GCA_032159965.1 Mycobacterium sp. | reverse complement strand
TCACCACGGCACCATTACGCACCACATCGCCTGCGGCCCTGGCCAGAGATTCGACCTTGACCCACCACTGCAGCGACAACCGCGGCTCGATCGGCTCCCCGCTGCGTTCGGAGTGCCCGACGCTGTGCGTGTAGGGGCGCTTCTCGGCCACGACGCGGCCCTGTCCGGCGAGTGCCTCGCGGACTTTGACCCGGGCTTCGAACCTGTCCATGCCGTCGAAAATGGTTCCGGTGTCGGCGATTCGGCCCTTCACATCCATGATGGTCGGCATCGGCAGACCGTGCCTCACCCCGATCTCGAAGTCGTTCGGGTCGTGTGCGGGTGTGACTTTGACTGCGCCGGTACCGAATTCGGGATCAACGTGGTCGTCGGCGACGATCACGATGTCGCGGTCGAGGAAGGGATGGGGCAGGGTGCTGCCGACCAGGTGACGGTAACGGTCGTCGTCAGGGTGGACGGCAATCGCCGTGTCGCCCAGCATTGTCTCGACACGAGTGGTCGCCACCACGATGTGCGGCTCCCCGTCGTCGAGCGAGCCGTAGCGGAACGACACCAGCTCGCCGTCGATGTCGACGTAGGAGACCTCGAGATCGGAGATCGCGGTCTCCAGGACCGGAGACCAGTTCACCAGTCGCTCGGCGCGGTAGATCAGCCCGGCGTCATACAGCCGCTTGAAGATGGTGCGCACTGCGCGGGACAGGCCCTCGTCCATGGTGAACCGGTCGCGGCTCCAGTCGACCCCGTCGCCGAGGCGGCACATCTGCCCGCCGATCGTGCCACCCGAGTCGCGCTTCCAGTCCCAGATCTTGTCGATGAAGAGCTCGCGGCCGAAGTCCTCTTTGGTCTTGCCGTCGACGGCCAGTTGCTTCTCCACCACCGACTGGGTGGCAATGCCTGCGTGGTCCATCCCCGGCAGCCAGAGGACCTCGAAACCCTGCATGCGCCTGCGCCGCGTCAGCGCGTCCATCAGCGTGTGGTCCAGGGCGTGACCCATATGCAGGCTGCCGGTCACGTTGGGCGGCGGCAGCACCACGGAGTAGGCGGGCTTGGAGCTCGAGGCGTCGGCGGTGAAGTAGCCGGCATCGACCCAGCCTTGATAGAGGTCGATCTCCGCCGCTGGATCCCAGGCCTTTGGAAGGTCGGTCACCGGTCAATTCTAAGAACGCCGGTTCCGGCCGCCCGCACCACCCGCTGGCATGACGTGCTGATCGGTTACTTCTTACCGCCGAGGATCCCGCCGAGGATGCTGCCGAGCCCACCGCCGCCCGAGTCGCCGGCGAGTACCTTGCCCAGGATGTCGCCCAGCGGGTTGTCGCCGCCGGAGGATGCCGCGGGCTTGCCGCCCAGGATGTTGCCCAGGATGTCACCGAGCACACCGCCGCCGACGGACCCGCCCGGCTGGGGTGCAGGCGCCGCTGAGGAGCCGCCGCTGAGGAGTTTCTTGCCGATGTACGCCAGCACGATCGGGACGAGGATTGGCATCAACTGCTGCAGCAGTGCGTTGTTGCCAGCGCCGGCGCCGGACAGGGTCGACGCCATCTGACCAGCTTCGTTGCCCCCGAAGAGTCGCGCGAATGTCTGCTCGCCGGCTTTCTGGTCAACCTGGTCGACGCTGACCCCGCCGTCCAGCAGGCCACTGGCGGCCTGCTCCGTTGCCGCGGACTCCACCTGCGCCGCAGCGTCGGGGTCTTGCGCCTTCTGGTGCAGGCCGCCCACCAGCACGGGCACCAGTGTCCGGATTGCGTTGTCGACCTCGCCGCGGTCGGCACCGAGTTTGCCGGCGATCTCGTCGGTGGGGATTTGCGAATAGAGTTCGTCGAGTTCCGCCATGGTCGTATCCACCTTTGTTTCGGTCGCCGTCGATCGCATGACCAACATAATCGGAATGGCCTGTATCCCGGGCGCTTCGGCAGAAGCGTCAGCTCAGGCGCGCGACGTGCAGCGACACATCCGCCTCGGGGAAGCGCGCCAGCAGCGCATCGCCCATCGCCGCGGCCGGCGTCAGCACTCCGTACAGATCAGGGAGTCGGTCGTGATCGAGGGCCAGCGCAAGTCCGCTCTGCCCCAGCAGCACCGAGGTGGCCTTGTAGCCGGGGTCGCCGCGCTGGGCGATCGTCGCCACGTAGCGCGCGCCCGTCGTGGTCGTCGTGTAGGTCTCCGCTTTGTAGTAGCCGCGTTCCCGCGCCTTCTCGCTTGGCCCCGTACCCGGCTTGGGCAGCACCCGCTCGACGAGCCGACTCGGCAGCAGGCGGAAGAACCGGCTGCCGACGCTGAACACGCCCGCGGTGGCGCCGGTGAACGCCGCCGAAGCGACAGGGGCGGCGATCGACGAGCCCATGCTCATCACCTCGGTGTAGCGCAGCTGTCGACCGTAGGCCCAGTCCAGCAACCCGTTGCTGCGCCGGACAACGCGCGTGTTGGCCGCCGCCATGACGAACGCGCCCGTCCACAGCCCCGCCAGTTCGGGCGCGATGTCCTTGCCCCGGCGCCAGACCATGTCCGGCTGACGCCCCATGTCCGGTTCGGCAGGTCGGTCGGTGCTCAACGCGTACGGGTCGTTCAACACCGTCCGCACCTCAGGATCGCTGGAGGCAGCGCGCATCATCTCGGTCATCGACGCGATCGTGCCGCCGGAGGCGCCGCCGGAGAATCCGCGGACGACGAACGTCGTGTCGCCGAGTTCCCCGGTGCCGTCCTCGACAGCCCTGCGGTACAGCGCGTACACGCTCAGGTCGGACGGGATCGAGTCGAAGCCGCAGGAATGCACGATTCGCGCGCCCGTATCGACTGCCTGCTTGTGGTGGAGGTCGATGCTCTCGCGCATGAACTGAGGTTCGCCGGTGAGATCGGCGTAGTCGGTGCCCGCGGCCGCACACGCGGCGACCAGCGGCATACCGTACTTCGCGTAGGGGCCGACCGTGGTGACCACCACTTTGGTCCGTTCGGCCATTGTTTGTAGGGTCGCGGGCTGCGAGGCGTCGGCGGTCAGCAGCGACCAGTCCTCGGCGGCGCCGCCGAGGGTGTCGCGCACCGCGCGAAGCTTCTCTGGAGAGCGGCCGGCCAGAGCGATCCGGGCGCCGTCACCGGCACGTGACAGATACTCCGCGGTCAACTTACCGACGAAACCCGTAGCCCCGTACAGCACGATGTCGAATTCACGTTCGGCCGTCATGCCCTAGAACCTACGTGCCGTCGTCACCGAGATAGGTTCGGCCCATGGCCAAACAGGTCGTGGTCGTGGGTGCCGGCATCGCGGGACTGGCGAGTGCCGTCGCCCTGCAACGGCGCGGCTTCGACGTCTCGGTCATCGAGGGGAAAACAGATACCTCCAGTGGTGCCGGGATCAGCATCTGGCCCAACGCGCTTGCGGCACTTGACGAGATCGGCCTGGGCGACGCCGTCCGCGAGGCCGGCAGCCGGATCACCGGAGGCGCGATGCGCTGGCGGGACGGGACGTGGTTGCGCCGCCCGCAGCCCGACCGGGTGGTGAAGGCGCTGGGCGAGCCACTGGTCGTCATCCAGCGGGCGGCGCTCAGCGAAGTGCTGCACAGTGGGCTCAGGCCCGGCACCGTGCGGCGCGGGCTGGCCGCCACCGGCGTCGCGGCGACAGGCGACGGCGTGCAGTTGCCGCTGTCCGACGGCACCGCCATCCACGCGGACGCGGCGATCGGCGCCGACGGCACACATTCAGTCGTCGCACGGCACCTCAACGGCGCTCTTCACCACACCTATGCGGGCTACACCGCGTGGCGCGGCGTGGCCAACTGCTCGATCGATCCCGAGTTGGCGGGCGAGACGATGGGGCCGGGGGTGGAGTTCGGCCACGTGCCGATGGGCAAGAAGAACGAAGAGAGTGCGGACCTGACCTACTGGTTCGCCACCGAACGCGCGCCCGAGGGCGCGTCCGCACCCGACGGAGAACTGCGGTATCTGCGGAGCCGGTACGCGTCCTGGGCTCAGCCGGTGTCCGATGTCCTTGCGGCTACCGCCCCCGCGCTGGTCCTGCGACACGACATCTACGACCGCAGGCCAGCCGATGTCTGGGCGCGCGGGCCGGTGGTGCTCGTCGGGGATGCCGCGCACGCCATGCGGCCGCACCTGGGTCAGGGCGGCTGCCAAGGATTGGAGGACGCGGCGCTACTCGCGGCGTTCGCCGACCGCGCCGCGGACCTGCCCTCGGCGTTTGCACGGTTCGCGGCGTTCCGTCGGCGTCGGGTGACGCCGCTGGTCCGGGAGTCGGCGATGATGGGCCGTGTCGTCAACCTGCGCCCCGCCCTGTTGTCGGTCGCCGCGATCCGGTCGACCGTTCTGGTGCCGGAGGCTCTTCTGACCCGGCACCTTGCGAGCGTCGCATCACGGAGCGCCTTCGTGATGCCGTCCGACCACGAGGCGAAGCCCGCATGACCATGGTGGAGATGGGCGGGCTGATGATCGAGGCGGCTCAGCCGGCCGCAGTCGCCGACTTCTGGCGCCGGGCGCTTGGCGGGGTGGCGACCGGCCTCACCGACGGCAGCGTGCGCGTCGTCGGGCCGCACCCGACACTGGTCTTCTCACCGCAGGTGCGGCCCAAGTCGGTGAAAAACCGGGTGCACTTCGACACCTACGTCAGGTCGGTGGATCCGCTTCTGGCGATGGGTGCCCGGGTGCTCGACGAGTACTTGCCGACGCGGGTGACGCTCACTGATGTCGACGACAACGAGTTCTGTGCGTTCCTGGATCCCCATGCGCCGGTTGATCCGCCCGCGCGGGCTTTCGCCGTCTGCACCGACAGTGACCGACCTGAGGAACTCGCGTCGTGGTGGGCAGGGCATGTCGGCGCGCGTATCGGCGACGGCAGCGACGGGACGCCGCGCTGGCTGTACGGCGTGGCCGGTTGGCGGGAGCTGATCTGGAAATTCGTGCGCGTCGGCGACGAACGTGTGGTCCCGAACCGTTGGCGGTGGACGGTCCGAGCCGACATCGCCGAATTGGTTGCCACCGGCGCCGGTGCCGCTGAGCCCGGAGTGCTGCGTGATCCTCAACGCAACGAGTTCATCGTCAGCGAGCGCCCTGCAGGATCTGAAGGGGCGCGGTGATCGTCGTGCACACGTACTGCAGGTTTATCCCGAACAGTTTGCCCATGTTCTGGCAGCCCGCCGGCGCCGGCGCGCCGTTGAACGCCGGCACGGCCGTCGGGCTCGACGGGCCGCCCGCATAGGCTCCGCATTTCGGCCACGCGCCGATACCCTGGGTGCGCAGTACGTTTTCGGCCACCCGGATCTGCTCGGCGCGGCTGGCAGTGGCAGGCGACCCGACGCCGCCGTTCGTCGCCCAGGTTGCCGGCTTGAACTGCAGGCCACCGTAGGCGCCGTTTCCGGTGTTCGTAGCCCAGTTCCCCCCGGATTCGCACTGCGCGATCGCGTCCCAATTGACGGTGTCGGCCTGTGCGGTGGCCGTCGCGAGCATGAGCGGCACGCTCAGCAGCGCGCCGGTGATTGCTGCCGTCGTGACTGTCCTTCGAATCCCCATCATCGCCGGTCCCTTTCGCCAAGCCCCCGAGACTTTGGCCGCCAAGGTGCGGTCGGGATTGTGATCGTTGCGTGTCGTT
>JAVHWG010000271.1:0-5570 GCA_032159965.1 Mycobacterium sp. | reverse complement strand
AGATCGTCAGCCATGCGCGCGCCGGACCGCCGCTTGCGTCAATGAGTTTGTCCCACAACACAATTCGTCACTGTGACGAATCAACGGTGACCTAGGCGAAGGGGCACAGCGGCGGTACCGGCCAGCTAGCGGTTTATCGACACGTGGTCGCGAGCGGTCAGCGACGAGTGCGCCGATACGGGGCCGGCGGCCAGCCGCGGACGCACCGGTACGGGTCACCGTCATGGTTCACCTAACAGCCGAATCATTCAATAAGTGATCGAGCCGTACGACAACCTCGGCGTATTGACAACAGATGCGTCTTGCCGGCTCGGCGTATAGACGATCAATTCACGCGTTGAGCAGCGTAGATCGTCCAATCACCAAGTGGTGCGAGCGCCTTCATCAAATGCAACTCGCGAGCTTCGAGTGCCGATAAGCCACATTATGTCAACTCTAGGCCGTTTCCATCTGATACATCAAGGGCGTCCCGAGTGACACTCGCCTGGCGCTCGACTGCTTCAATTCTCGCGGGGCTCGCGCGGATGCGCTAAGAGCCGCAGGGCCTAGGCGAACCATTACTTGTTGTAGCTGCTATTCCGCTCAGCGGAAATAAGGTTCAACCGTGCCACTGAGCTTGACGACCATAGGATTTCCGTGGCGATCCTTCGCGGTCGGGACTTCAACACGCACCCAACCCTCGGCCACGTTGTACTCGTGAACATTGGTTTTTTCGGCGCCATTAAAGCGAATACCCACGTCGCGGCGAAGCACCTCTTCGCTATAGAAGGCGCTGCGCGGATCGATGGAGAGGTGATTCGGTGGAACGTCTGTGTTCTGATCCTCGGACATGATGGCCTTCGTTGAATGCAGCGTTGGGTGCTCGGGATTGTTCTCGAAGAATCTACGCGACCCTGCCGTAGCGGGTTGCGCGTAGGGTGGTTGGCAGGGTCCGGCAACCACCCGGAAGTAGTCCCTCGAAGGCCTTCCCCCCACCACGCGCCGATCCCGCGAGCGGACCGCAGTGACCCTAAAGCCGCAGAGCGATAACAGTTCTGGTCCGGCCGCTGGTGGCGATCTGGCCCCGCAGTCCGCGCCTATCCCCTGTCGCATTCCCCCGATTCACTGCTGCGCATCGCGAGCAACACGGCGGGATCGAATATGGCGGGTTACCGCTATTCACACGAAGTGCGGACACGTCCGCTTGTGATACTGCCCCACCGTGACGCGGGATAAGCGGCAGGCAAGGATAATTCGTCTTTCGCACCGTTCGACGGGGCACGCTCCCGCCCTGGCGCTTCGGCACGTAGGCCACCGCCCCACGCCGGGGCCGCGTGGGGCCGTCCTCGACGCGGTTGGCCTGGCGTTGCTGCATGGTGTGTGCCAGGGGTCTATCGGTGGCGACTCGATCCGACGGCTAGCGCCGCGGCCTGACCACTCCAATCGGCCTGACTGCTCGGGGAACACCACCAGGGTGGACACTATGACGTGGCCCTTTCTGCAACAGTGTTCAAAGTCGAACTTGGCGTCTCCGATGTCGATCACGGTTACTACGCCGATCACACGCTGACCGTGGCCCGTCATCCCAGTGAGACCGATGAGCGGATGGTGGTGCGGTTGTTGGCTTTTGGGCTGCGGGCACACCGGCTCAGCGACGTCGACGGTGAGTTGGCGTTCGGGGCGGGCCTGTCCACCCCTGGCGTACCGGACTTGCGGCTCGCCGACTACACGGGCCGGATCCTGGAGTGGATCAACGTGGGCCAGCCCGATGAACGCGCCTTGAGCAAGGCAGCCAGCCAGGCCGAACAGGTGCTGCTGTTCCCGTTCGCCGCCGGAGCGGCCACCTGGTGGCGCACCGTCGGCCCCAAAGTGGCGGGGCTGCCGAACCTGTCGGTGGTGCAGATACCGAACGCACCGGTGCAGCAACTGGCCCAGACTGTCGATCGACGGGTCGCGGCGCAGGTGATGGTGATGGAAGGTCAGGTGACGATGACCGTGGGCAGTGTCGACGTCACCTTCACGCCCGAGCCATTGGAGTGAACGTCTGAGCCCGAGGTGCTAGTCGATAGCGTTAGCGCCATGGACGCTGACGTCATCGTCATCGTCATCGTCATCGTTGTCGGGGCTGGCCTCGTCACCGCGGGATCAAGGCCACAATCCTGATCGTCGAGCCCAGTCTAGAATTCACCCTCGGCTTTTCGAACAGCGCCAGCGGCGAGAGGTTCTAGTTCTCGACGATCAGGAAATCTTGTCGCGCATATGCAGGATTCGAATATGCAGGGTTACCAGTAAGCTCGCCGTGTTCTTCTGATGAACTATCAGACATTCATCTCCTACTCGCGGACCCTCCGTGACCGTGCCGCAACTGACTGTGGTCTTTCCTTAGCGCAGGTGGTGGCGAAACAAGTCGACGACGCTGTGCGGGGCGTCGTCGCCGAAGAAGCGCAGCAGATTGTCTGCACTCTGGGCGGCGGTCTCTGCGCTGCGCGGGAACAGCGCACTCTCATAGGCCGCGATCGCGCGCTCGATGTGGATGGGTTCTGCGACAACGTGTTTGGCGATTTCTGCGGCGTCGAACATGGCGAGGTTGGCGCCCTGTCCGGTGAACGGGGACATGAGGTGCGCTGCATCGCCGAGCAAGGTCACCCCGGGCACTGGGTCCCATCGATGACCGGTGGGCAGCGCATAGATGGGCCGCAGGACGGGACTTCCCACGTTCTCCGCTACCAGATCGGTCAGCGCAGACGCCCAGCCGTGGAAGCGGCGAGCCAGCAGGTTTCGCACAGCCGCGTCGTCTGCGGTGTCGAATGACTCAACCCACTCCTGCGGCTCGTTGACCGCAACGTATCCGCTCAGTGTGCCGTCCGCATTGTGGTGGACCAGGATGCCCTGTCCCGGCTCTACGGCCATGAGTGTCCCGCGACCGATGACGGCTTGGCTTCTCGGCGATAGCCGATGGCCGCTAGGTGACTGAATTGTGACGAAGCAGGTGCCGGTGTAGACGGGTTCGACATCGGAGACCGCTCGTCGCACCGTCGACCATGCGCCGTCGGCGCCCACAACCAACTCCGGTGCTATCGAGGAGCCGTTGCCGAAGAAAACCACGGGCCGGTCGTTGGTGGCAGCCACTACACGGGCCGCCTTATGTCCCCAGCGGACCGTGCCGGCTTGCAACGAGTCAATCAGCATGTGCCGCAGGTCGCCGCGGTCTACTTCAGGCCGAGCGCCGACCGTGCCTCCCGGCCGATCGAACAACACCCGGCCTTGTGAATCTACAACGCGTTTCGCGTCCTCGGCAGGGCGGATGAGTGCACGAAAGGAGTTGTAGAGACCGGCATCCCGCAAGGCCACCTGTCCGGTGTGCTCCTCGATGTCGAGCAGACCGCCCTGTCCACGCATCTCCGGCGAGGCCTCGGCTTCATAGACCGCTGCGGGGACACCGTGACGGTGCAGCGTGCGGGCGAGAACGAGGCCACCGAGACCGGCACCGACGATGGCAATAGACATAAGTGCTCAGCGCTCCTCTGCTGCGGCCCGACGGCGAGTCAGGCTCTTTGCTGGAAGACGCTGGGCAGCTGAATGCGGGCTCAGCAGCCGTGTCGACGACCGCGTGCGCGATCGCTTTTCGCGATAGTGGCACGTTAACCCGTACGAGCAGCTTCGTACAAGCGGCTACGCCGGATCTCATCCTGACAGCAAAGGGGAACCTTGCGGCGACTCCCCCGCCGACTCAGTGATAGTCGCCGGCGACCGGTGTCTCTCCTCCCCCGCAACATCTCGACCGACTCGGCGGCAGATTGCAGCTAGCAGGTATGCCGGTTGCATGGCAGCGGTAGCGACATCGCGGGTCGTGGGTGTGACGATGACCAAACGAAAGTAAGCCGTGATCACACCGCGGGCCCGCTCTAAGGGGCGCAAACGTGGGGCGTGCCTAGACCGGGAATGTGGCGGCACCACAGTTGCCTCCCCGCCGACTCCCGAAACTGGGCGCACAACTCGATAAGTCGCTGATTCCAGGAGTTGCACATGTCTACCACTGCGGCCGACACCATCGCCGGCGTCGTCATCCCCAACACCGAGCTGGTACGCGAGATCACCGCCTTCGTCAGGGACACCGAGGATGATTTGCTTTTCGATCATTCGCGGCGGGTGTTTCTGTTCGGCGCGCTGCAGGGCCGGCGCCGCGGACTGCAGCCGGATCTAGAACTGCTCTACGCCGGAGCCATGTTTCACGATGTCGGGCTCACCGAGACCTACCGCACTTCCATGTTGCGCTTTGAGGTCGACGGCGCCAACGCGGCGCGCGACTTCCTGCTGGATCACGGTGTCGGCGAAGCTGACGCCCGGAAGGTCTGGTTGAGCATCGCGTTGCACACCACACCCAATGTGCCCGAATTCCTGGATCCGGAGATTGCTTTGGTCACCGCCGGTGTGGAGACCGACGTGCTGGGTATCAACCGTCAGGCGCTGTCCCCAGAGGCGCTTGATTCAGTCACCGCCGCCCATCCACGACCAGACTTCAAGCGCCGGATACTGCGAGCGTTCAACGACGGCAACAAACACCGCCCGGACAGCACTTTCGGCAATGTCAACGCTGACGTACTCGGGTATTTCGACCAATCGTTCGTCCGCGAAGATTTCGTCGACATCATCCTCAACAACAGCTGGCCCGAGTGAAATGCTCTCCAACAGCACCTATTTGAGCTTGCCGGAGCGGAACCGTCCGGCGGGTAACAAGCCGCAGCCGCGGCCACCAGCGCATCCAGTGTCCAGATCTGTGGACTACCTGTCGCTATTCATGCTGTAGCGATGACCCCCGCTCAGCGAGATTGTAATCAACCCAACTAGGCAGTCCCTACAACTCGGCCCCACCACCACGGAGATGAAGATGGCATTCGAAGAAAACACCCAACCGTTGACCACCGCCGCGGGTGCGCCCGTTGTGGACAACCAGAACAGCATGAGCGCTGGCCCGCGGGGTCCGCTGCTGTTGCAGGACCTGTGGCTGATCGAGAAGCTCGCCCACTTCGCCCGCGAAGTCATCCCCGAGCGGCGCATGCACGCCAAGGGGTCGGGTGCCTTCGGCACGTTCCGCGTCACGCATGACATCAGCCAGTACACGAAAGCGGCAATCTTCAGCCAGGTCGGCAACAGCTGTGAGATGTTCGCCCGGTTCTCCACCGTGGCTGGCGAGCGCGGCGCCGCCGACGCCGAGCGCGACATCCGCGGCTACGCGCTGCGCTTCTACACCACCGAAGGCAACTGGGACGTGGTCGGCAACAACACGCCGGTGTTCTTTCACCGCGACCCGCTGAAGTTCCCCGACCTCAATCGCGCCGTCAAGCGCGATCCACGCACCAATATGCGTGACCCCGAGAACAACTGGGGCTTTTGGACCGGCCTGCCCGAATCGCTGCACCAGGTCACCATCACCATGAGCGACCGCGGCATCCCGAAGTCCTTTCGGCACATGCACGGCTATGGCTCGCACGCGTACAGCCTGATCAACACCGAAGGCCAGCGGCACTGGGTCAAGTTCCACTTCCGCACCCAACAGGGCATCGAGTGTCTCACCGATGCCGAAGCAGGAG
>JAVHWG010000232.1:0-3113 GCA_032159965.1 Mycobacterium sp. | reverse complement strand
AACGCGTCGATGCCGCCGCCGACGGTACCGAGCACCGGGTTGCCATTGAAGAATTTGGTGACCGCGGGCATCTCACACACCGAGCCGATGGAGGACACGACCGCCAGCGTGCGGTGCAACTCCTTGATCGTCTCCTCGCTGGGCTTCTCGGCGACCAGCTCCTGGAGGCTGACGAGGTCGTACTGGTGGTCGTCGGGCGGATCGAACGTGTGCGCGTTCGCCTCGGTCAACCCGTCCCATGAGGGGTGGTCGGTCAGGTCGTTATCGGTGTTGGTCCTGACGAATGCGGCCAGGTCGGCGACGGACTCGAATGCATACAGATCCTCGTCCTTACCGAGGAACGCCTCCCATTCGTCGCCCTCGTCGCGCCAGCGTGGAGCCCACAATGTGTACAGATCGCCCTTGGTCAGCGCAAGCCGAATCGGCACGATGTCAGCAGCCATGGCGCACAGCCTAACGACGGCACTTGGCGGCCTCGACGGTCACCGGCCCAAACTCCAGCTTCGTGTGCGTCAAGATTCCTCCAAGGCCGTCGCCGCACCCTTGCGGCATGACAGAGAACATGCACGACCCGCGGGGAACCCACTTGACACTGGCCGGGATCGTCGCGCTGGCGGCGCTGGCGGTTGCCGGCTGCTCGACCTCCGCTGAGCCGACCACCGTCCGTGCCACGTCAGCACCGGTCGTGACCGTGACTGCGACGCCTCAGCCGGCAGGTCCGGCGGCGTCGACAGCACTGTCAGCTCCGACTGTGACGGTGACGGCTGCCCCCGCCCCGGCACCGGTAACGACGGTCATTGCGCAGCCCGAAGGGCCAGCCAGTTTCCGGTCACCGTCGGGCAACATCAACTGCACGCTGTCAACCCCGGGTAACGAGATCGCAGCCCGCTGTGAGGTTGTCGATCACACATGGACGGCTCCGCCGCCTTCGGATTGCCATCTGAACTACGGCGACCGCTTCTATCTGACGCAGGCCGGCGGCGTCGTCGTCGGCTGCTACGGCCAGGAGTTCGGCCCCGCGCCGCAGGAGACTCTCGGATACGGGCAGTCGCGAACCTTCGGCACGATCACGTGCACCAGCGAGTACACGGGTATTACGTGCACCGATGGAAGCACCGGTCACTACTTCCGCGTCTCACGGGACACCTACGAACTCGGCTGATCACGCCGTCGGCCGCCAGAAGCCTTGAAAACCCTGACCCGCGTTGGTCGTTCGAATCGGCGACAAATGTACAGGATCCCCCGCCTCGATCATCGTCCCGTTGCCGACGATCATCGCGACGTGTCCGTCCCACACCGCCAGGTCGCCTGGGCGCACTGAACCCGCGTCGATTACAGAGCCGACGTCCTGCTCCTGCGCCAGTCGCGGAAGGTCGAGTCCCGCTTCGTGATACGCCCATTGGGTCAGGCCGCTGCAATCGAGGCCGACGCCAGGCGTCATTCCGCCCCACTCATACGGGACGCCGAGCTGAGTCAGCGCATGCCGAACGGCGCTGGCGGCAACCGCGTTCGGGGCCATCGAGGTGCTGCCGTCGGGTAGCCGGACTGCGAAGCCGTCGCCGAAAGCCGCGGCGTCGGGTAGCGGGGCGTCCGGTGGGGAGAAGCCCGCCATATCGCCGAATCCCGATCCGAACGAGCTGCCCGCCTCGGACGACGGGCTCATCGGCGCGCCGCCGCCAAACCCGGAACCCACCGACGGCATGGCGGGACTCCCCAAGCCGGCAGGCGTCGTCGCGGCGGGGGAGGCCGGCGCCGACGCAGCGCCTAACGCGTCGGCGTGACCGTCCAGCTCCGCACGAAGCTCCTCGACGACGGCAACGGCCTCATCGAGCGAGCGCTGGGCCTCCGCCAGTAGCTCCTTCTCCGCGGCGGGCGATTCGAGGTATGGCTCAAGCGCGGCGGCGCGGGCTTCGAAGCGCTCGACGATGGCTCGCAGCCGTTCGTTGGCCCGCGATACCGCCGCACTCGCGGTCTGCGCCGTCGCGCCCAGCTGATCGACCTTCCCTACGAGCGCTTCGGCGGCAGCGACCGTCGTCGCCGCGAACTCGGCAGCTGCGTCCGCTCCGCCACCGAACCAGCTCTGCTCCGCCTGATTCCAGGTCCGGCGGGCGGCCGCGGCGACGTCGGCCAGCGCATCGCGCACCCTGCCTAGTTCGGAGGCGGGATTGCCTGCCGGATCACTCGACCACCCCGGGCCGACCAGCGACTGCACCTCGCGGATCGGCGCCGTCAGCGCGGCGACGAGGGCACTCGGCATGTCTAGGGCCTCGAGACCGCGGCGCCGAGCTGGTGGTCGGCGTCCTCATATGCCCCCGCCGATGCATGAGCCGTGAGGTGTCCCGCCTCCATGCGGTCGCCCAGCAGCGCCACCGCGCGAGACCCCTGCACCACCGCGTCGGCCAGCGCGGCCAGGAAGCGGACGCCGACGGGACCAAGCATCGCGCCCGCCGCAGGACCCGGCATCGACGACAACGCGGCCGCGACGGCGGCGAGATCGGCCGCCTGGGCCGAGTTGGCGGCGCCGAGGGCACGAATGGCGTCGGTATCGGCGAACATGCGGTTAGGACGGCCACGGTGACTGTTCGGTTCCACTAAGGTCGGCGCATGGATGTGCAGGTCGTTGAGCACCCACTGGCCGCCGCGCGGCTGACCACTCTGCGTGACGAGCGCACCGACAACGCGGCGTTCCGCGCCGCACTGCGCGACCTGACCATGATGTTGGTCTACGAGGCGACGCGCGACGCCGCCTGCGAACCCGTGCCTGTGCGAACACCGCTGAGCGACACCATAGGGTCACGATTGGCTAATCCGCCGCTGCTGGTGCCGGTGCTGCGCGCCGGGCTTGGCATGGTCGATCAGGCGCACGCGCTGATCCCCGAGGCCCGCGTCGGGTTCGTCGGGGTGGCCCGCAACGAGGAAACCCACGAGCCCACACCGTATTTGGAGTCGCTTCCTGACGATCTGAGCACGCAGCCGGTGATGGTGCTCGACCCGATGCTGGCGACCGGCGGCTCGATGGCGCACACCATCGGGCTGCTGCATTCCCGCAATGCCGTCGACATCACCGCGGTCTGCGTCGTCGTCGCACCCGAAGGCATTGCGGCACTGGAGAA
>JAVHWG010000221.1:0-12532 GCA_032159965.1 Mycobacterium sp. | reverse complement strand
GGGGGCGACGGGGAAGTAGCCGCCCTTCGGGCGCACCTTGTACCCGCGGTTGGGGCTGCCGTCCGGCTCGGTCAATTCGCCCGAGTTCCAGTAGCCGGACTCGCTGTCGACCTCGTAGAACGTGCTGTTGATCTGCGAGTCGTAGCGGACCGAGTCGAAGATGTAGAACTCCGCCTCCGCGCCGAAGTACGCGGTGTCGGCAATGCCGGTGCTCTTCAGATAGTTCTCGGCCTTGCGCGCGACGTTGCGTGGATCACGCGAGTAGGGCTCGCGAGTGAACGGGTCGTGGACGAAGAAGCTGATGTTGAGAGTCTTGGCGTGCCGGAACGGATCGATCCGTGCGGTTGTGGGGTCGGGCAGCAGCATCATGTCCGACTCGTCGATCGACTGGAAGCCGCGGATCGACGACCCGTCGAAGGCCAGGCCGTCCTCGAATACGCTCTCGTCGAATGCCTTGGCCGGGATCGAGAAGTGCTGGACGATGCCGGGAAGATCGCAGAAGCGGATGTCGACGTACTCGACACCCTCATCCTTGATCATCTTGAAGATGTCGTCGGCCGTCGTTTCGTCGCTCACTGTCGATGTTCTCCTTCTCTATTGATCAAACCCGCCGAATGACGCTAGGGAGCCGATGTTGCCCCTCAGTCAACCGCATGTTGCGCCGACGTTACGCAATGCCCCACTGCCTATGCTGGGGCCATGACGACGACCGACGAAACCTATCCCGGGGAGGGGTTGGGCTTGCCGGCCGGTGGCACGGGTTCTCTTGCGTCATTCGGCCGACGGATCGTCGCGGTGTTCGTCGACTGGCTCATCGCCTACGGGCTGGTCGCGTGGGCGATGTTGTTGGACAGCACCGGAAACGTCGACCACTACCGGGCGTTCGCGCTCGAAGTGATTTGGCTTGTCCTAGGGGCGATTTCGGTGCGGCTTTTCTCCTTCACCCCCGGTCAGTACCTGCTCGGGCTTCGGGTGGCCTCCGTCGACGTCCGGCTGCATGTCGGCATAGGCCGGGCGGTGCTGCGCGGCGTGCTCGTCGCGCTTGTCGTGCCGCCGCTGTTCGCCGACTCCGACGGACGAGGCTTGCAGGACCGCCTCACGAATACCGCGGTCGTCTTGCGCTGATCAGCGCCTGCGCACCGTGCGCTGCACGCCCCGCATCTTGGCCTGCGTGGGCATCGGCCCCTTCGGCATTCCCGCCGGGCCGGTACGCGAGCCGAGCGCACTCAGCCGCGACTCCAGCGAATCCATCTGCTTTACGGTGATGTTGGCCGGCAGCTTTCGAAGATGCTGTTCCAGCTTGCCCAGCGGCACCTGGCCGTCCTCGGTGCCGACGATCACGTCGTAGATCGGCACATCGCCGACCAGTCTGGCCGTGCGCTTCTTCTCCTGAGCCAGCAGCGGTTTGACGCGCGTGGCCGAACCCTCGCCGATGAAGATGACGCCCGGGCGGCCGATCACCCGGTGCACCGCGTCGAAGTGCCCGGTGGCGGCCACGCCCGGCGTCACCCGCCACTTGCCCTGCAGGTTGTCCAGCGCCCAGGCGGCGGCCCCGGTCTGACCCTCGGCCTTGGTGTACACCGAGCGCCGCGCGCGGCGGCCGAAAATGCTGAACGCCACCAGCGCGCCAAGCACCACGCCGAGCGGGATCAGCATGACGCCCGCGATGCCGCCGACCAGGACGAGGCCGGCGACCACCGAGACGGCGACGATCAGCACGGACGAGCCGATCATCAACGGCAGCAGCCACTTGTCGTCCTTGCGCTGATGCTGAAATACCTGCCACAGCTGACTGCGGCGTTCTTTCGACGCTGCCTTGCGGGCTGCTTTCGCCTCCGCCTTGGCGGTCTTGATCGCGCTGGGATCCCGGGTCTTGGCCATGGGCCAAGGATACGGGTCGGTGTCAGGCGCCTGGTCGCCGCGAGGCGGCCCGTCGAGGCAGTCGGTCCGAGGCGGCTTGCTGATAGAGCCGTCCGGCGCGGTACGACGACCGCACCAGCGGACCGGCGAGCACACCCGCGAACCCCAGGCCGGTAGCGAAGTCCGACAACTCCACGAACTCCTCCGGCCGCACCCACCGATCGACGGGGTGATGACGGACTGACGGGCGCAGGTACTGCGTGATCGTGACGATGTCGCAGCCGGCGTCGAACAGATCGTGAAGCGCTGTGCGCACCTCCTCGGTGGTCTCGCCCATGCCGAGGATCAGATTGCTCTTGGTGACCAGCCCGTCGTCGCGCGCGGCCGTCAACACGTCGAGGCTGCGCTGGTAGTCGAACGCCGGGCGGATTCGCTTGAATATCCGCGGAACCGTTTCGAGGTTGTGCGCCAACACCTCTGGCCGTGCGTCGAAGACCTGCCGAAGCAACTCGGCTTTGCCGTTGAAGTCGGGGATCAGGAGTTCGACGCCGGTATTGGGGTTCAGCTCCTTGATCTGGCGCACGGTCTCGGCGTACAGCCACGCACCGCCGTCGGGCAGGTCGTCGCGTGCGACGCCGGTGACCGTCGAGTACCGCAGGCCCATCGTCGCGACGCTCTCAGCGACCCGCCGCGGTTCGTCGCGGTCGAGTTCTTCCGGCCGGCCGGTGTCGATCTGGCAGAAGTCACAGCGACGGGTGCACTGCTGGCCGCCGATGAGGAACGTCGCCTCGCGGTCTTCCCAGCACTCGTAGATGTTCGGGCAGCCGGCTTCCTCGCAAACGGTATGCAGGCCCTCCCGGCGGACCAGGTTCTTCATGTCGGTGTATTCGGGACCCATCCTGGCGCGGGTCTTGATCCACGGCGGTTTGCGCTCGATCGGGGTCTGCGCATTCCGGACCTCGAGGCGCAGCAGTTTGCGGCCTTCTCGAGGGACAGTCATGGCATCGATGCTAGTGCGAGGCGGCCGTCGAGTGCGGCGCACACCGCTTCGGCGACCCGCGTCCGCACGTCGTCCACGCTGATCGGGCGGCCCAGTTCCGCGCTCAGCGAAGTCACTCCGGCGTCGCTGATGCCGCACGGCACGATCGTGCCGAACGCGCTCAGGTCACAATCGCAGTTCAGGGCGAACCCGTGCAGGGCGGTCGCACGCTGCACCCGCACACCGATGGCAGCCACCTTGCGGTCCGGCCGGACGTGGTCCGCGGGCAGCCACACCCCGGAACGCCCGTCGACACGGCCTGCGCGCAGACCGAGGTCAGTGCATACGGCTATAAGCGAATTCTCAAGCCGTCGAACATAATTCAGTACATCAATTGGGTCCGCAAGGCCGATGACCGGGTAACCGACCAGTTGGCCCGGCCCGTGCCAGGTGATCTTGCCGCCACGGTCTGTGTCGATTACCGGAGTGCCGTCGGATGGCCGCTCATCGGGCTGGGTGCGCCTGCCTGCCGTGTAGACCGATGGGTGTTCCAGCAGCAGCAGGGTGTCCGGACCGCCTGCCACTCGGGCGCCGACCAACTCACGCTGCATCTCCCAGGCGTCGCGATAGTCGACGATGCCCAACTGGCGCACGTCGATCGGCGTGACGGCCTTCCGCGCGGGACGCATAACCCGACGGTACTAGTGCGGTCCGGCCTTCGTGGTGGCGTATGACAGTGCTTCGCCGATCGTGTTGTGGTGGAACTGAAATCCGGCTCGCTCCAGTGCCGCCGGGATTGCCCGCTGGCCGCTGAGCAGCGTCTCCTTGGCGAATTCGCCGAGCAGGCGCTTCAGGGCGAATCCAGGCACCAGCCACGGGGTGGGCCTGTTGACGGCGCGGCCCAGCGCAGCGGTGAACTCCGCATTCGTCACCGGCGCGGGCCCAGTGAGATTCACCGGGCCCGACAAGTTCTGTGAGATCGCGTACAACAGAGCGCGCACTTCGTCTTCGAGGCTGATCCACGGCATGTACTGGCGGCCGTTGCCCAGGCGTGCGCCCAGGGCGACCGAGAACAGGGGCTTCAGCCGGCCGAGTATTCCGCCGCTGGAAGACAGCACCAGCCCGGTGCGGGCAAGTACCACCCGCGCGCCTGCCTGCTGAGCCGCCAGCGTCGCACCCTCCCAGTCCGCGCACAGCTGCGCGAGGAAACCTGTTCCCTGCGGCGCGGTTTCGTCGGCCACCCTGTCACTGGTGCTCCCGTAGTAGCCGACGGCACTGCCGTTGATCAGCACCGGTACACCGGCATCGGCGACCGCCGTCGCGAGCACCTCGGTGGGCGTGATGCGGCTGTCGCGCAGTATCTGCTGATAGGCGCCCGACCATCGCTTGTCCCCGATGCCGGCGCCACACAGGTTCACCACCGCGTCGACCCCGCGCAGCGCGTCAGGGTCGAATTCGCCGGTCTCAGGGTTCCAGTGCAGCTCGTCGGCGTTCGTCGGCGGGCGCCGGACGATCCGCATGACCCGGTTGTCGGATGCCCGCAGCGCGTTGACGAGCGCGGACCCGATGAGCCCCGAGGACCCGGCGATTGCTATCAGTGCGTCGGCCATGCTGGTCAGATACCCAAGTCGGCCTCGAACGCCCCTTCTTCGAGCCGCCTCTTGATCGTGGTCAGGAATCGGCCGGCGTCGGCGCCGTCGACGAGCCTGTGATCGTAGGTAAGGGGCAGATAGGAGACCGAGCGGATACCGATCGACTCGTTTCCGGACTCGTCGACGATGACCCGCGGTCGTTTGACGATCGCCCCCGTGCCCAGCATGGCGGCCTGGGGCGGCACCAGGATGGGAGTGTCGAACAGTGCGCCCTGGCTGCCGATGTTCGTGATCGTGAACGTGCCGCCGGACAGCTCGTCTGGCTTGAGCTTGTTGCTGCGGGCCCGGTCCGCGAGGTCCGCGATCGCCCGGGCCAGCCCGGCTAGCGACAGATCGCCGGCATTGTGAATCACCGGCGAGAGCAGCCCCTGCTCGGTGTCCACCGCGATGCCGAGGTGCTCGGCGTCGTAGTAGGTGATCTCCTTCGTTTCCTCGTTGTAGCTCGCGTTGACGTTCGGATGCAGCTTCAGCGCATCGATGACCGCCCGTGCGATGAACGGCAGATACGTCAGGTTGACACCTTCGCGTTCGGCGAACGCGGACTTGGCGCGGGCCCGCAACGCCACGATCTTGGTCATGTCGACTTCATGGGTCTGCGTGAGTTGTGCTGTGGCCTGCAGGGATTCGCGCGTTTTCTTGGCGGTGAGCTGACGGATACGGCTGGCCTTCTGGGTGGTGCCGCGCAGGTGCGCGAGCGCCGACGTCGCCGCAGCAGGCTGGGCGGGCGCCGCTTTGGCCGGTTCCTTGGGTTGTTCCTGGGGCTCGTCCTTGGGCGCCTTTGCCTTCTCGGCAGCAGCCAGCACGTCCTGCTTGCGGATGCGGCCGCCGACGCCAGTGCCCTTCAGGCTGCTGAGATCGACGTCGTTCTCCGAGGCCAGCTTGCGCACCAGAGGCGTCACGTAGGGACCGCCGTCGGATGATCGGGTATCCGACTTCGCCGGTTCGGGCTCGGGCTCTCTTTCTGGCTCTTTTTCGGGTTCGGCCGCCGGCTTGGACTGTTCTATCTTGACCGGCTCGGGCTCGGGCTCCTTTTCGGGTTCCGGTTCCGGTTCCGGCTCGGGTTCTGGCTCTGGCTCCGGTTCGGGTTCCGGCTTTTCGGCGGCATCTGCATCGCCAATCTGCCCGAGCTCGCCGCCCACCTCGACGGTGTCGTCCTCTTCAGCTGTGATCGACAAGAGCGTGCCGGACACCGGCGACGGGATCTCGGTGTCGACCTTGTCTGTGGAGACCTCGAGCAACGGCTCGTCGGCGTCGACGTGGTCGCCGACCTTCTTCAGCCAGCGGGTCACGGTGCCCTCGGTGACCGATTCACCGAGTTCGGGCATCTTCACCGACGTGCCCTTACCTCCGCCGCCGCTCGCGGCCGGCTTCGGCGCCGGCTTGTCGTCGGACTGCTCGGGTTCGGGTTCGGACTGCTTCTCGGGTTCGGACTGCTTCTCAGGTTCGGGTTCCGGTTCGGGTTCTTCGGGTTCTTCGGGGGCCTGCTCGTCGTCCCCGCCCTTGTCGGCACCTGAGTCGCCAGAGTCGTTGATGACTGCGAGCTCGCCGCCCACCTCGACGGTGTCGTCCTCCTGGGCGACGATCTTCTCTAGCACTCCGGACGCCGGCGCCGGAATCTCGGTGTCCACCTTGTCAGTTGACACTTCGAGCAGTGGCTCGTCCCGTTCGACGGTGTCGCCTTCCTGCTTGAGCCAACGGGTCACAGTGCCTTCGGTCACGCTCTCACCGAGTGCCGGCATCTGCACGGAGAAGGCCATTCTGCTGACTCCTAGAACTCGCCTCGTACGGGTCGATCTCTGGCTTACCACAGCCCAGAGTCGCGGGTGGTACAGCTCGCAGTTCATACGCCTAAGTGGAATGCACGATTCATCTTTCACCACGCGGGCCAACGCCGGTGCCGTTGGGGGTGTTCTGCGTCGTGGCACTATCGATAGCAGTGACTTGAGGAGAAAACATCCGGTGGGGTTCTTCGACAAATTTCGCGGTCGCCGCGGCGGTGGAACGCGCGCGGACATCGCTGCGGCCCAGCGCTACCTGTCCGACTGGGCGCATACCCACACCGGGGTGGAGGCCTACGTCGAGCCCCAGACCAGCGTGACCGAGTTGACCGTCGTCCTGGTCGCCAGCGACGGCGAGTGGACGCGACGGCGGGTCGGCGGCGAGGCCGGTGCCCGCCGCCTGGGCGAGGATTTGGGGATCCCGGTCTACGACGTGCAGCGGGTCGGCTATCCGCAGCGGATGCGTGACTACGACGCCCGCCGCCGCGCCCGAAGGCGTGCTGGTTACGATCCCGATGCATGAGTGAAGTTGCCGCTTTCGAGTCCGCCGACCGATTCGTCAGCAACGGTGACGTGAGAATCGCCCTGCACGATCACGGCAACCCCGACGGCCCCACGGTGGTGATGGTCCATGGCTGGCCCGACTCCCACGTGCTGTGGGACGGGGTGGCCCCACTGCTGGCCGACCGGTTCCGCGTCGTCACGTTCGACAACCGCGGCGTCGGCGACTCGTCATCACCGAAGTCTCATCGCGACTACACCATGGCTCACCTGGCCGACGACTTCGCCGCCGTCATCGACGAGGTGAGCCCGACGGCTCCGGTGCACGTGATCGCCCACGACTGGGGATCGGTGGCGGTGTGGGAGTACCTGTCGCGGCCGGGGGCACCCAGCCGCGTCGCGTCGTTCACGTCGGCGTCGGGCCCGTCGCAGACCCTTCTGGTCGGATGGATGTTCGAGAGTCTGAAAAGGCCGTACCGGTTGAAGTCGTTCCTCACTGCGCTGGATCAGCTTGTGCGGCTGAGCTACATGGCACTGTTCTCCGTGCCGTTGCTGGCACCCGCGATCGTGCGCGCGATGTTCACGCCCGGCCGTGTGCGCCGCGTCCTCTCAGTTGTCGACGGCATTCCGTCGGAGAAGACCCACCACTCAGGCAACCTCGCCCGCGAGGCGGCAAACACACTGAAGATTTACCGCGCTAACTACTTTCGCTCGTTCTCCGGAAAATTCGATCGGAGCGGCGCACAGGATCTGCAGATCGACGTCCCGGTGCAGGTGATCGTCAACAGCAAGGACCCGTTCGTTCGTCCCGGCTTCTTCGACTACCTGTCGCGCTGGGTGCCACGCCTGTGGCGCCGCGACATCGATGCGGGCCACTGGTCGCCGTTCTCCCATCCGCAGGTGCTGGCCGCCTCCGTGGCCGAGATGGTCGGCGTGGTCGACGGCCTGCCGCCGAGTCGCGGGATGCGGCGGGCGCGGGTCGGCGTCCTCCGCGAGCCGTTCGCCGACACCTTGGTTTCGGTGACAGGCGCCGGCAGCGGCATCGGCAAGGCCACCGCGCTGGAGTTCGCCCGGCTCGGAGCCGAAGTCGTCGTGAGCGACATCGACGAGACCGGCGTTCGTGGCACCGCGACGGAGATCGCCGCACAAGGCGGCATCGCGCACGCGTACACACTGGACGTGTCCGACGCTGAGGCGGTCGACGCGTTCGCCGAAGAGGTGTGCGGCGAGCACGGTCTCCCCGACATCGTCGTCAACAACGCCGGCGTCGGGCATGCCGGCCGGTTCATCGACACCCCGGCCGAACAGTGGGACCGTGTGCTCGATATCAACCTGGGCGGCGTCGTGAACTGCTGTCGGGCATTCGCTCCGCGGCTGGTGGCGCGCGGTACCGGCGGGCACATCGTCAACATAGCGTCCGCGGCGGCGTTCGCGCCGCTGCAGTCGCTCAACGCCTACTGCACCAGCAAGGCAGCGGTCTACATGTTCTCCGACTGTCTGCGGGCCGAATTGTCTTCTGCCGGAATAGGCCTGACCACCATCTGCCCGGGCCCGGTGCACACGAACATCGTGAACACCGCCCGCTTCGACGCCCCGCCGGAGCGGACGTCGCAGGTGGCCGGGCGCCGGAAGCAGTGGGGGAATGTCTTTGCCGCCAGACGGTACGGCCCCGAGAAGGCCGCGAAGGCGATCGTGTCGGCAGTGCAGAAGAACAAGCCGATGCGGCCGGTGACGCCGGAGGCCTATCTGCTGTACGGCGTCTCGCGGCTGGCGCCGCAGGCGTTGCGCAGCACCGCGCGGGGACAGGTGATCTAGTCCGGCTCAGCCGTTTTCGGCGATGTCCTCCAGAACCGCGAACATCGTGCGGGTGGGCACGCCCGTGCCGCCCTTCCCGGTGTAGCCCCAGGGTCCGCCTGTGTTGTAACCCGGCCCCGCGATGTCGATGTGAGCCCACTGCACGCCATCAGCCACGAACTCGCGCAGAAACGTTCCGGCAACCAGCATTCCGGCGAAGCGTGACCCGCTCACGTTGGCCAGGTCTGCCACCGTCGACTTGAGGTCATCCTTGAGTTCCTCCGGCAACGGCATCGGCCAGCCGTTCTCGCCCACCTGTTGGCTGATGGCGGCCACCCGGTCACGGAATTCCTCGCTGCCCATCACCCCCGGCGTACGGGCACCGAGCGCCACCGTCTGCGCGCCCGTCAGCGTCGACGTTTCGATGAGATAGTCCGGCTTGTCTTCGCACGCACGGACAATCGCGTCGGCAAGGATGAGCCTGCCCTCAGCGTCGGTGTTGAGCACCTCGACGGTCGTGCCGCCGTACTGAATCAACACGTCGCCCGGCCGCTGCGCGGTCGACGACGGCATGTTCTCGGCCATCGGAATTGTCGCGATGACGTCGAGCGGCAGCTTCAGTCGGGCGGCCAGCACCGTCGTCGCGATCACCGCCGCCGCACCGCTCATGTCGGAGGTCATGTGGTGCATGTTCGCCGCGGGCTTGATCGAGATGCCTCCCGTGTCGAACGTGATGCCCTTTCCGATCAGCGCGACGGTCTTGGCGCCCTTGCGCTTCGGGGCCCCCCGATAGGTGAGCCGAACGAGCCGCGGAGCGCGTGAGGAGCCCTTGCCCACGCCGATCACGCCACCGTATCCGTGCTTCTCCAGCGCCTTCTCGTCGAGCACCTCGACGGCGAGTCCGGATGCTTTGGCCAAAGCTTCCGCCCGACAAGCGAATTCGGCGGGGAACAGGTGGCTCGGCGGCGTGTTGATGAAGTCGCGGGCAGTGGCCACCGCGGTCGCGACAGCGGTGGCGCGCTCGGCGGCGGCCTTGGTGGATGCCTTCGTGTCGGCCGTGAGGATCGTGATCTCGGCCAAGCCGGTGGCTTCCTTCGGCGCGGTCTTGGCGCTGCGGAACTCTTTGAACTTGTATGCGCCCAGGATCAACCCCTCCACCGCGGCGGCCAGGTCCAGCGCCGACAAGGTGGTGACGACCGCCGCAACCTTGTCCAGCGAGCGCGCGGCAACCCCGGCGGCACGGCGGATACGGTCGGCCTGCCAGTCGTCGCGGGCAGGGCCGAGCCCGATTGTCAGCACACTGGCGACCGGGAGCGACGGCACCACGACGCGATGTACCTGATCGACTCCTCCGGTCGCGCCGAGCGCCGCCAGCACATCCTCGATCGCCGTCACGTCATCCCTGTTGAGGTGCGGTTCCGCGGCCACCACCCTGGCCCGGTCATCGGCGCTGACGACGGGCACCACCAGCACCGCCGCGGAGGCCTTGCGCCGAGGCAACGAGGAGCTGACGGTCACGGAGGGAGCCTGGTAGCCGGCTGATGTGGCGTTCACAACGGCCCAGCCTATTAGGGTTGCGGCCGTGACCGATATTCAGCACGGGCCCCTCGAAGAGCGCCATCGCGAACTCGGCGCATCGTTCGCCGAGTTCGGCGGATGGCTGATGCCTGTTTCGTATGCCGGTACCGTCGCCGAGCACGTCGCGACGCGAACGGCCGTCGGCCTTTTCGATGTCAGCCACCTCGGCAAGGCGCTGGTCCGCGGGCCGGGCGCGGCCGAGTTCGTGAATTCGGCGCTTACCAACGACTTGCGGCGGATCGCGCCCGGTAAAGCTCAATACACGTTGTGCTGCAACGACTCCGGCGGCGTGATCGACGACTTGATCGTATACTACGTCTCCGACGACGAACTCTTCCTGGTGCCCAACGCCGCGAACACGGCGGCGGTGGTGGCCGCCCTCAAAGCTGCTGCACCAGAAGGTATTTCCGTCTCGGATCTGCACCGCTCGTTCGCGGTGCTGGCAGTGCAGGGTCCCCGGTCACCCGACGTTCTGTCGCGACTGGGATTGCCCACGGACATGGACTACATGGGGTACGTGGACTCGATCTTCGACGGTGTGCCGGTGCGCGTCTGCCGCACCGGTTACACGGGTGAGCACGGTTACGAGCTGCTACCGGCGTGGGACGGCGCCGCGGCGGTCTTCAACCCTCTTGCCGAGGCCGTCCGCGACCTGGGCGGTGAGCCTGCCGGCCTCGGCGCACGGGACACGCTGCGCACCGAGATGGGTTACCCGCTGCACGGCCACGAGTTGTCGCTCGAAATCTCGCCGCTGCAGGCGCGTTGCGGCTGGGCGATCGGATGGAAGAAGGACGCGTTCTGGGGGCGCGAGACGTTGCTCGCCGAGCGTTCGGCCGGTCCGCGCCGGTTGCTGCGCGGCCTCAAGGCGATCGGACGCGGTGTGCTCCGCCCGGGCCTGACCGTCCTTGCCGGCGACCAGGCGGTTGGTACGACGACTTCGGGAACCTTCTCTCCCACAATGAAAGTGGGGATCGGACTGGCGCTTATTGACACCGCTGCAGGTGTCGAGACCGGTGGCAGCGTCGACGTCGACGTGCGCGGACGCAGGTTGGAGTGCGAGGTCGTCGACCTGCCGTTCGTCGAGGCGAAAACTCGCTAGCGTCCCGACGTACAATCGCGGCATGGAAAGCGGCCCTCTCGAGTTCACCGTCCAGCGCAGTCCGCGCCCGGCGACCGACGAGCAGCGCGCCGTAGTCCTCAAGGACCCGCCGTTCGGTCTGCACCACACCGACCACATGGTCACCATCGAGTACACCGACGGTGAAGGCTGGCACGACGCGCAGGTGGTGCCCTACGGTCCGATCGAGCTGGACCCGTCGGCGATCGTGCTGCACTATGCGCAGGAAATCTTCGAAGGGCTGAA
Source organism: Mycobacterium sp. (assembly GCA_032159965.1). Taxonomy (GTDB): domain Bacteria; phylum Actinomycetota; class Actinomycetes; order Mycobacteriales; family Mycobacteriaceae; genus Mycobacterium. The sequence continues at coordinate 1,027 of JAVHWG010000221.1, read as the reverse complement.
GGCGTACCGGTGGGCCGACGGGTCGATCGTGTCGTTCCGCCCGGATGCCAACGCGGCGCGGCTGCGAATGTCGGCCCGGCGGCTGGCGATTCCCGAGCTGCCCGACGAGGTGTTCCTCGAATCGCTCCGACAGCTGATCGCAGTGGACGGCCAGTGGGTGCCGTCGGCGGGTGGCGAGGAATCGCTGTATCTGCGGCCGTTCGTCATCGCCACCGAACCCGGCCTCGGGGTGCGGCCCTCCAAGCGGTACCGCTACCTGGTGATCGCGTCGCCAGCAGGCGCGTACTTCCCGCGGGGCATCAAGCCGGTCAGCGTCTGGTTGTCCACCGAGTACGTGCGGGCGGCGCCCGGCGGCACAGGCGCGGCGAAGTTCGGCGGGAACTACGCGGCGTCGCTGCTGGCGCAGGCCGAGGCCGCTGCCAACGGCTGCGATCAGGTGGTGTGGCTCGACGCGGTGGAACGGCGCTACGTCGAGGAAATGGGTGGCATGAACCTGTTCTTCGTCTTCGGCAGCGGCGGTTCGGCCCGGCTGGTCACGCCGGAGCTGACCGGCACACTGCTGCCCGGAATCACGCGCGACTCCCTGCTGCAGCTGGCCACCGACGCGGGATTCACGGTGGAGGAACGCAAGATCGATGTCGACGAGTGGCAGAAGAAGGCGGCCGCGGGGGAGATCACCGAGGTATTCGCCTGCGGCACCGCCGCGGTGATCACGCCGGTCTCGCTCGTGAAATTCGCCGACGGCGAGTTCACCATGGCCGACGGCGAACCGGGCGAGGTGACCATGGCGCTTCGGGACACGCTCACCGGTATCCAGCGCGGCAAGTTCGTGGACACGCACGGCTGGATGACACAGCTCGGCTAGCGAATCACCAGGCCCACCGCCGCCACCGTGGTGGTGCATTCGATCGCGGCGCCCAGCACGTCGCCGGTGATGCCGCCGAACCGGCGCACACAATGCGTCACCAGCGCGGTCGACAGGGCCAGTGCCACCAGCACGGCCAGGGGGCCCTGCCAGGCCCGCGGT
>JAVHWG010000209.1:0-12095 GCA_032159965.1 Mycobacterium sp. | reverse complement strand
CACGCGTCTCGCCCAGCCGGCGTTCGTGATGGTCGGAGATGACGACGTCGGCCCCCTCGGCCAGCGCGCGCCGCGCGAACGCAGAGCCGATGCCTGTACCTGCGGCAGCCGTCACGACGACGACCTTGCCCGCCAGAAGCCCGTGTCCCTCAATCTCTTTCGGTGCTTCGGTCAGCGTCATCCGGCTCTCCTCACTGTCTTCGCGCGACTGCTCATCGCGCCTCCCGGGGAAGACCGAGGACTCGCTCAGCGATGATGTTGCGCTGCACCTCGTTCGAACCGCCGTAGATCGTGTCCGCGCGGGAGAACAGGAAGAGCCGTTGCCATTCGTCGAAGCCACCGTCTTTCAGCTCGAGACCGGCCTTGCCCATCACGTCCATCGCCAACTCGCCGAGATCGCGATGCCAGTTGGCCCACAACAGCTTCGACACGTTATCTTTCCCGACGGCATCTTTGCCGACGGCCCGCCCGTCTCCCTCCACGTCCATGGTCGCCAGCGCGTAGGACCTCATCGCACGCAACCCGGCCCACGCCCGTGCCAACCGCTCACGGATCAGCGGATTGTCAGCCGCACCGTTTTTCTCGGCGAGTTCAGCGATGCCGGAAAGTTCACGGGAATAGACGATCTGCTGACCAAGGGTGGACACGCCCCGCTCGAAGGTGAGCGTGCCCATCGCGATCCGCCATCCGTCGCCGGGCTCCCCGACCACCATGCCGGCGTCGGCGCGAGCATCGTCGAAGAAGACCTCGTTGAATTCCGAGTCGCCGGTCAGCTGGTTGATCGGCCGAATGTCGACGCCCGGCTGGTCCAGCGGGACCAGGAGGTACGACAAACCGGCGTGGCGCTTGGAGCCCTTTTCGGTCCGCGCGACGACGAAACACCACTGCGCCCACTGGGCGAGCGAGGTCCAGATCTTCTGCCCGTTGATCACCCACTCATCGCCGTCGAGCACGGCGGTCGTCGAGACGTTGGCGAGGTCGCTGCCTGCGCCGGGCTCGGAATATCCCTGGCACCACAACTCGGTGACGTCGAGGATGCTCGGCAGGAACCGCTTCTGCTGTTCGGACGTGCCGAACGCGATCAGCGTCGGACCGAGCAGCTCCTCACCGAAGTGGTTGACCTTCGCGGGAGCTCCGGCCAGCGCGTACTCCTCGTAGAACGCGACCCGGTGCGCGACCGTCAGCCCGCGTCCGCCGTGTTCGGTCGGCCAGCCCAGACACGTCAGCCCGGCGGCGGCCAGATGCTGGTTCCATGCCCGGCGTTCCTCGAACGCCTCATTCTCCCGACCGGGGCCGCCGAGCCCTTTGAGCTTGGCGAATTCCCCGACCAGATTGTCGGCCAGCCAGCCCCGTACCTCGGCCCGGAACTCCTGGACCTCGTTCATCCTTGTAGGCTAACCTACCAAGCACTTGCTTTGTTAGAGGGAGCGTCGATGACGACCGACACCGTGCCCGCGGTGCTCGAGCAGATGGCGCGGCAACTCCCCGACCACGATGCGCTGATCTCACCGGATCGCCAATTCACGTTCGCGCAGCTGCGGGAGGAAGTCCGCCGCGCCGCCGCTGCGATGATCGCTCTCGGCGTCGCGCCCGGTGACCGCGTGGGGATCTGGTCACCGAACACCTGGCACTGGGTTGTCGCATGCCTGGCGGTGCACCATGCCGGAGCCGTGCTGGTACCGCTGAACACGCGCTATACCGCCGACGAAGCCACCGACATCCTGAGCCGCACCAGTGCGCCGCTGTTGTTCGCCATGGGCCGGTTCCTCGGCAACGACCGGATCCGCGAGCTGCCGCCTGACGGGCTGCCCGAGTTGCGGCACATCGTGCGGATTCCCGTCGAGGAAGACCACGCACTCGTCGATGCCGGGCACATCGGTGTGATGAGCTGGGCGGACTTCATCGCCTGCGGAGCGGCCATCGGCCTTGACGCGGTCGACGCGGCGGCGGGCGGACTCACCGGCGACGACGTCAGCGACATCCTGTTCACGTCGGGCACGACGGGTCGCAGTAAAGGCGTGCTCTGCGCACACCGCCAGTCACTGTCGGCGTCCGCAGCGTGGGCGGCCTGCGGACAGCTCACCAGCGCGGACCGCTACCTGTGCATCAACCCGTTCTTCCACAACTTCGGCTATAAGGCCGGAATCCTGGCGTGCCTGCAGACCGGCGCCACACTGATTCCCCTGCTGACGTTCGACCCAGAAGCGGCGCTGCGCACAGTGCAGGCACAACGCATCACCGTGCTGCCCGGACCGCCGACGATCTACCAGACGCTGCTGGACCACCCGAAGCGCCGCAACTACGACCTGTCGTCACTACGGTTCGCCGTGACCGGCGCGGCCGTCGTACCCGTCGTGCTGATCGAACGGATGCAAACCGAACTCGACTTCGACACCGTCCTGACCGCGTACGGACTGACGGAGGCCGCCGGATTCGGCACCATGTGCCGGCCTGACGACGACGCCGTCACGGTCGCGACCACCTGCGGCCGCCCGATCGCGGACTTCGAATTGCGCATCGACTCGCCCGACGGTGACGGCGCGGGCGAGGTGCTGCTGCGCGGCCCCAACGTCATGCTGGGATACCTCGACAACCCCGAAGCCACCGCTGACGCAATCGACGCCGACGGCTGGCTGCACACCGGTGACATCGGCAAGGTCGACGAGGCGGGCAACTTGACCATCACCGACCGGCTCAAGGACATGTACATCTGCGGTGGGTTCAACGTGTACCCGGCCGAGGTCGAGCAGTCGCTGATGCGCATGGACGGAGTGGCTGACTGCGCTGTCATCGGTGTACCCGACGACAGGCTCGGCGAGGTCGGCAGGGCGTTCGTCGTGAAACGACCCGAGGCGACACTCGACGACGCGTCGATAATCGCTTACAGCCGAAAGCATTTGGCTAACTTCAAAGTCCCGCGGTCCGTCGTGTTCTGTGAATCACTTCCACGCAACCCGGCGGGCAAGGTGGTCAAGCCCCTACTCCGAGAGATGGCCTGATGGATCTGGATATCGACAAGGAAACCGAGGACTTCCGAATGGAGGTCCGCGAATTCCTCGCGGCGAACAAGACGTTCTTCCCGACGAAATCCTACGACTGTGCCGAGGGCTTCGAGCAGCATCGCGTCTGGGACAAAGTCCTATTCGATGTCGGCCTGTCGGTGATCACGTGGCCGAAAAGCTATGGCGGCCGCGACGCCTCGCTTCTTCAATGGGTCGTATTCGAAGAGGAGTACTTTCGCGCCGAGGCACCAGGACGGGCCAGCGCCAACGGGACGTCGATGCTGGCGCCGACGTTGTTCGCGCACGGCACCGACGAGCAGCGCGACCGCGTGCTTCCCAAAATGGCCACCGGCGCCCAGATCTGGGCGCAGGCGTGGTCCGAACCCGAGTCCGGCAGTGATCTCGCCTCACTGCGATCGACCGCGGCCAAGGCCGACGGCGGGTGGCTACTGAACGGGCAGAAGATATGGAGCTCGCGGGCGGTGTTCGGCGACAGAGCTTTCGGCCTGTTCCGTTCCGACCCGAGCGCCGAGCGGCACCGGGGTCTGACGTATTTCATGTTCGATCTGCACGCCGACGGGGTCACTGTGCGGCCGATCGCCCAACTCGGCGGTGATACCGGGTTCGGTGAGATATTCCTCGACGACGTGTTCGTCTCCGACCAGGATGTGATCGGTGACCCGCACGACGGCTGGCGTGCCGCGATGAGCACATCGAGCAACGAGCGCGGGATGTCGCTGCGCAGCCCGGCCCGCTTCCTCGCGCCGGCCGCGCGGCTCGTGGCCCAGTGGAAGACCGACCCCGACGAGGTGTTCACCGACCGGGTGGCTGATGCGTGGATCAAGGCGCAGGCCTACCGATTGCATACGTTCGGCACGGTGACGCGGCTGGCCGGCGGCGGCGAACTCGGCGCTGAATCGTCGGTGACCAAGGTCTTCTGGTCTGACCTCGACGTGGCGATCCACCAGACCGCACTCGACATGCGCGCCGCCCAAGGCGAACTCGCAGGCACGTGGACCGATGGGATGCTGTTCGCACTCGGTGGACCAATTTACGCGGGCACCAATGAGATTCAGCGCAACATCATTGCCGAACGGTTGCTGGGTCTGCCGCGGGAGAAGGTGAAATGAAGTTCGAGCTGGATGAACAGCACCGCGACTTCGCCGCCAGCATCGACGCGGCGCTGGCTGCGGCCGATCTACCGGGTGCCGTGCGGGCCTGGGCGGCCGGCGACACTGCGCCAGGGCGCAAAGTGTGGACGCGCCTGGCCGATCTCGGCGTCACTGCGTTGGCGGTGCCGGAGAAGTTCGACGGGATCGGCGCGGATCCGGTCGACCTGGTGGTCGCGGTGGAGCGGCTGGGCCGGTGGTGCGTCCCCGGGCCTGTTACCGAATCCATCGCCGTCGCACCGATTCTGCTTGCCGACGACGACCGCGCCGCCGGCTTGGCGTCCGGTGACTTGATCGCGACCGTCGCGCTGCCGCCGCACGTACCGCTGGCCGTCGACGCCGACTCGGCCGGACTGGTCCTCGTCGCTGCCGACGGCCAGGTCCGCGAGGCCGCCATCAGCGACCCGTACGAGTCCGTCGATCCGAGCCGAAAGCTTTTCGGCGTCAAAGCGTTTGGAGATACCTGGACGGCTGACGTCACCCGCGCCTACGAGTTCGGTGCGCTTGCGACGGCTGCACAGTTGCTCGGTGCCGGCCAGGCGATGCTCGACGCGTCCGTCGAGTACGCCAAGCAACGCACACAGTTCGGCAGGCCGATCGGCTCGTATCAGGCGATCAAGCACAAACTGGCCGATGTGCACATCGCACTCGAGCTGGCGCGGCCGCTGATCTACGCCGCCGCGTTGTCGCTGGGAACTGATTCCCCCGACACCGCGCGAGACGTCAGTGCCGCCAAGGTGGCGGCAGCCGAGGCGGCGACCCTGTCTGCCCGCAATGCGCTGCAGACCCACGGCGCCATCGGGTTCACCTCAGAACACGACCTGTCGCTGGGGCTACTGCGCGTGCAGGCGTTGCGCTCTGCGTGGGGTGATCCCGCCGCGCACCGCCGTCGAGTCCTGGAGGAATTGTGACCGAAGAGCGGGAGCTGCTGCGCGAGACGGTGCGTGACCTCGTCGCCAAACACGCCACGCCGGAAGCGGTGCGACGTGCCATGGACTCCGATCGGGGTTACGACGAGTCACTGTGGAAACTGCTGTGCGAGCAGGTGGGCGCGGCCGCGTTGGTGGTGCCGGAGGACCTCGGTGGCGCGGGCGGTGAACTCGCCGATGCGGCCGTGGTGTTGCAGGAGCTGGGGCGTGGACTTGTACCGACGCCGCTGCTCGGCACCACGCTCGCAGAACTGGCGCTGCTCGCCGCCGACGACGTGGACGCAGATACCGTCGGCACGCTGGCCGAGGGGACCGCTATCGGTGCGGTGGTGCTCGATTGCGACTACGTCGTCAACGGTGACATCGCAGATGTCGTCGTCGGATGTGACGGCGCGCAACTGACCCGCTGGTCGACGTTCACCGCCGAGCGGGTCGACACGATGGACCCGACCCGGCGGCTGGCCCGGCTGACATCCCAGGACGTCGTGGCGCTGGGTGCCGATCCCGGCATGGCGGACACCGCGGCGATCCTGCTGGCCGCCGAACAGATCGGGGCGGCCGAGCGGTGCCTCGATCTGACGGTCGACTACACCAAGCAGCGGGTCCAATTCGGCCGTCCGATAGGCAGCTTTCAAGCACTCAAGCACCGGATGGCCGACCTGTACGTCATGGTCTCCGCTGCTCGTGCGGTGGTCGACGACGCGGTCGCGGAACCGGGACCGACAGCAGCCGCGCTCGCCAGGGTCGCAGCCACCGACGCGTTCGTCGCCGTCGCCGCGGAGGCGATCCAGATGCATGGCGGCATCGCGATCACCTGGGAACACGACATCCAGCTGTACTTCAAGAGGGCACACGGCAGCGCGCAGCTTCTCGGCCCGCCGAGGGACCACCTCCGGCGCCTCGAGCAGGAAGTGTTGAATACGTAGGCGTGACTGAGAAAGTCTCGCTGAGGGCAGGTATCCCACCGTTCTACGTGATGGATGTCTGGCTGGCGGCGGCCGAGCGGCAGCGCACCCATGGCGATCTGGTCAACTTGTCGGCGGGTCAGCCGAGTGTCGGAGCGCCGGCGCCGGTGCGCGCCGCCGCGAAAGCCGCCATTGACGACAGCCCGCTGGGGTACACCGTCGCGCTCGGGATCCCGCAGCTGCGGGAGGCGATCGCGCACGACTACCTGAACCGGCACGGCATCGTCGTCGACCGCGACGACGTGGTGGTGACGACGGGGTCCTCCGGTGGTTTCCTGCTCGCGTTCCTGGCGTGCTTCGACGTCGGAGACCGCGTAGCGGTGACCAGCCCCGGATATCCGTGTTACCGAAACATCCTGTCTGCGTTAGGATGTGAGGTCATCGACATCGAATGCGGTCCCGAGACCAGGTTTCAGCCCACCGCCCAGATGCTCGCCGCGCTGGACCCGCCAGTACGCGGTGTGGTGATCGCGAGCCCTGCCAATCCCACCGGAACCGTGATCCCGCCGGCGGAATTGGCCGGGATCGCTTCATGGTGCGCCGAAGCCGATGTCCAGCTGATCAGCGACGAGGTGTACCACGGGCTGGTCTACGAAGGCGCGCCGACCACCAGCTGTGCGTGGCAGACCTCACGAAACGCGTTCGTGGTCAACAGCTTTTCCAAGTACTACGCAATGACGGGCTGGCGGCTCGGCTGGATGCTCGTCCCTTCGGAGTTGCGCCGCGCAGTCGACCGCCTCACCGGGAACTTCACGATCTGCCCGCCGGTGCTGGCGCAATTCGCTGCGGTACAGGCGTTCACACCGGAGTCCGTCGCCGAAGCCGACGGTCACCTCGACCACTACACCGCTAACCGAGAGCTGTTGCTCAACGGACTGCGGGCGGTCGGGCTCGACCGCCTGGCACCCACCGACGGTGCGTTCTACGTCTACGCGGACGTGTCCGAATTCACGACGGACTCGCTGGCGTTCTGCTCGAAGTTGTTGGCGGACACCGGCGTCGCGATAGCACCGGGAATCGACTTCGACACGGTGCGCGGCAGCTCCTTCGTACGGCTGTCATTCGCGGGGCCCGCCGGCGACATCGAGGAGTCGCTGCGGCGCATCGGGCCGTGGTTGGGTAACTAGCGCGACGCAATCATTCGCCGACATCGGCCATGCCCTGCGCCGGTTCCGTGCGGGGTTCCGGCATTGTTGACGCGGTCGGACACAACTCGGCGTGCACGGTACGGCCGTACTTGGACCGAAAGATGCGGTGGGCCAACGGAACCAGCACGCCGTGTAGAAGGGGATATTTGCGCCGAAGCAAGCGTGCGGCCATCTGAGACTCATCGCCAGTCAACAGGCGCACCCGCGCAACTTGCGTCGCGCCGGTCGCCTTGCCTGACGTGGTCGACGGTCCGAATTCGACGTTCGGATTGTTCCTCAGTCGACGTACCTTGACTGCCCGCTCAAAGCTACGAAAGTAGGCGTGATCCCCATCGACGGCGATGCTGACGGGGCTAGTACCCGCAGTCCCGTCTTTCCGGAACGTCGTGAGGTTGATCGTCTTCTGCCGAACATAGGGAGCCAGCGTCGGGCTGGAAGCGACGGTGACGGCACCCAGAACGTAGCCGAGTTGCTTCAGCCGCAACGCGAAAGCCCCGATCAATGCCGCTGACATCACACCCAGCAACCACGCCTGCGCGGCCGACCCGCCGAGGTCGAGGTCAAGCACGTGGTTCACCGTGTGCAGGGTGTTCGCGACGATGAACCCGGCAAGCGCCGTCGCCAACGCGTCCGACCAGATCAGCGCGAGTAGCAGGGCGGCGCCGAGACCGAGCTGGAATGCGCCGAGGTCGTGCAGGAAGTGCGCATGTCTGTCGAAGCCGACGAGATCGGCGAAGGACCCGGGGGCGACGAGACACCAAATGCCAATCGCGACGGTGAGCGTTCCAGCCAGAAACGTCACTGCGACCAGATATATGCCCGCAAGGGTGCCTAAGCGATTCATCGTCCCGCCCTCACAATCGTCAAGATGTCCTTGACTCCTGGACGAGGCTGCGGGCCGATGTGTGACAGCACGTGGATTCCTATGGCTGGGGGCCGAGCTTCAGCATGCGTACGTTATCGCCGTCAGCGGCTGAGTAGTAGACGTTGCCCGCAGCGTCACCGCCCGCGAAATATGCATCGGTCTTATAGGAAGCAAGCTGGATCGGGGACGTGCTCCCTGACGGGTACCTGAGCAATCGCATCGGCTGCGCGCTGGTTGAGCTGTGCCCGGGGTCGTCGTTGTCGATGACGAGCATGTCACCGCTGGGTGTGAAACCCAGTCGGACAGGGCCATTGGCTCCGCTCAACGTGAGGTTCGACGGCTCGGGATCACCCGGATGAAGCACCGTGGCCTCATTCATCACCGCATTCACCACGTAGACGGCGCCATCGGGCCCCACGCCGATATCAGCGTATCCAGGTCCGCCTGGAAAGGGCAGAATTGTCGGCGCAGACAGGTCGTGATTCAGCTTCACCACGCGCCCGGTCGGAAAGCCATTATCGCCGGTGACGGTACCGACGATATAGACGTTGTCCTCGCGGTCCAGCGCGATACCGCGGATCTCCTCGAGATCGTTGACTTGCACGTCGGAGGACACCTTCGTTTTCAAGTCGACAACTTTCAGCGTGTTGGCGCTGCCGAGAATTACGCGCGTTTCGGTCGCGACGAGCCCGAACCCGACCGGCAGATCGGGGACGACGACGTGTGGCTCACCGGCGCCGCTGGGAAGGCTTTGCAAGCCCTCCTGGGTGCTGAGGTAGAGATCGCCGTTCGGGGCAACTGCTGTCGCAAAGGAGCGGAGTTGGATCGGGAGTGTGGACTCCGTGTACTTCGCGTCGGGTTTGACTGTTTTCGTGCCACCACCGGCCGATGTCGGCCCCTTCGCCGTCGGCGAGCCGGAGCACGCCGTGACGAGAACGGCGGCCATAGCCGACGCGGCCACCGCACGGCCGAATGCACGAACCCACATTTCGGCTCCTTACCCGTCTGCTCGTTGTCAGAGCAGGGTACGCCCACGAAACTGAATTTGGGTGCGACAGATCTGTCGCACTAGCTTCAATTGGGGTCAGCCCGTCAGAGCCACGTGTCCCGCGTGGTGGTGGTGAGGAACGCCTCGAGGTCGTCGCGCCACTGCGCCGGCGAGTTCTTGTCCGGCTCGATGCCCGTGTATTCGCCCCGGTAGAACAGCAGCGGCCGCGGCTTGCGCTTTGGCACCTCCGACAGCGATGCCACCGCGCCGAACACCACCAGGTGATCTCCCCCGTCGTGCACGGATGCAACCGTGCAGTCGATGTGGGCGAGCGACCCGTCGATGATCGGCGAGCCCAATACGGATGGGCTCCAGTCGATTCCGGAGAATTTGTCCACCTCTTTGGAACCGAACCGTGCGGAGACGTCCTTCTGCTTCTCGTGCAGGACGTTGACGCAGAACCGCCCTGACGCCTCGATCGCCTTCCATGATCGCGACACTTTGGTGGGACAGAACAGCACCAGCGGGGGCTCGAGCGACAGCGCGGCGAACGACTGGCACGCGAACCCGACCGGCGCGTCGTCGTGCACCGTTGTGATGATGGTGATGCCCGTGCAGAACTGGCCCAGCACGTGGCGGAACGTGCGTGGGTCGATCGCTTCCGAACTCACGACGTCTGAAAGCCGATACTGAAGTCGTGGCCCCAAAGGCTGACGGCCGTACTCTCGCGGGCTACCCAGTCGCCGTCGGCGACTCTGCGCCCCTCGCAACCGAACTCGATATCGAACCCACCGGGCGTCTTCATGTAGAACGACAACATCAGATCGTTCACGTGGCGGCCGAGAGTGGCCGACATCGGCACCTTCCGACGCAGCGCGCGGTCCAGGCACAGCCCGACGTCGTCACTGTTCTCCACCTCGACCATCAGGTGGACGATGCCGCTCGGCGTCTCGCCCGGCATGAACGCGAGGCTGTGGTGGCGGGGGTTGACCCCGAAGAAGCGCAGCCACGCCGGCGCGCCGTCGGCGGGCCTGCCGACCAGCTCCGGGGGCAGCCGCATGGAGTCGCGTAGCGCGAATCCGAGTACGTCACGGTAGAAGTGCAATGATTCGACGTCGTCGCGGGTGGTCAGAACCACATGGCCGAGGCCCTGCTCCTCGGTGACGAACCTATGTCCGTACGGGCTGACGACGCGCCGGTGTTCAAGTGCCGCACCGTGAAACACCTCGAGGCAATTGCCCGACGGGTCCTGGAACCGGATCATCTCGTCGACCCGGCGGTCGGCGAGTTCGGTGGCAGACGCCTCCTTGTACGGCGTGCCTTCGACGTCGAGGCGGGTCCGGATCTCCTGCAGGCCGGCGGCGTTGGCGGTCTCCCAACCTGATTCGAGCAAGCGGTCGTGGTCGCCGGGGACGATCACCAACCGTGCGGGAAAGTCGTCCATCCGAAGGTAGAGCGCACCATCGGTCAGGCCGCGCCCCTCGACCATGCCGAGAACTTTCAGGCCGTATTCGCGCCAGGCGCCCATGTCGGTTGCCTCGATGCGCAGATAGCCCAGCGAACGAATGCTCACGTGGCACCCCCAAGGAAGTCGATTGTCAGTTTGTTGAATTCGTCGAATTTCTCCAGCTGCGCCCAGTGGCCGCACTGGCCGAACACATGCAGTTGCACACGCTGAATCTGCTTGAGCGCCACCAGCGCACCGTCGAGCGGGTTGACCCGGTCTTCCCGGCCCCAGATCAGCAGCACCGGCTGACGCAGCTTGTACACCTCGCGCCACATCATGCCGAGTTCGAAGTCAGCCCCCGCGAACGACTTTCCCATGGCCTTGGCCGCCGCGAGCGACTCCGGCTGACTGGCGATCGCGAAGCGCTCATCGATCAGCTCGTCGGTCACGAGCTTCTGGTCGTAGACCATGATGCGCAGGAACTTCTCCATGTTCTGGCGCGTGGGATCGACGGTGAATTTGCTCAGGAGCTTGACGCCCTCGGTGGGGTCGGGAGCGAAGAGGTTGACGCTCAGCCCGCCGGGGCCCATCAAGACGAGCTTGCCCGCACGCTTGGGATTGTCCAGCGCAAAACGTACCGCGGTGCCCCCGCCGAGCGAGTTTCCCAGCAGCGGCGCACGTTCGATCCCGAGGTGGTCGAACAGATTCAGCAATGCTGTTGCGCTGTAGCGGTTGTACTGCTCGTGCTCGGTGTGCTTATCCGAGTGGCCGTACCCCGGCTGGTCGACCGCCAGCACATGGAAGTGCCGGGACAGCACCGAGATGTTGCGCCCGAAGTTCGACCAGCTCGACGCGCCCGGCCCGCCGCCGTGTAACAGCACAATCGTCTGCCCGTTCCCGACACCGGCCTCGTGGTAGTGCAGGCGCATGTCATCCCGCACCTGCGCAAACCGGGAGGTGGATTCGAACGTGATCTCTTGCTGTTGTGCAGCTTCGGCAGCGAACGAGGTCATCAGACCATTGTGTCCTGTGGTGGCAGCCCGAACTCGTGGTTCCCGAAGATCAGGTAGGCGCGCTCGGGGTCGTTGGCGGCGTGCACGCGGCCCGCGTGTGCGTCGCGCCAGAACCGTTGGATGGGAGCGTCGTTGGCCAACGCTGTCGCGCCGGAAGCCTCGAACAGCCGGTCGACCGACGCGATCGCCCGTCCGGTGGCGCGCACCTGGTCACGCCGGGCACGGGCCCGCAGTTCGAACGGGATCTCCTGGCCGCTGGACAGCAGCGCGTACTCGTCGCTGACATTGCCGATCAGCTGCCGCCACGCCGCGTCGATATCACTGGCGGCCTCGGCGATGCGCACCTTCGCGAACGGATCGTCCTTGGCTCGCTCGCCTGCGAACGCGGCGCGTATCCGCTTGCCCTGGTGCTCGACGTGCGATTCATATGCGCCGTAAGCCATTCCGACTATCGGGGCGGAAATCGTTGTGGGATGCACTGATCCCCAGGGCATTTTGTACACCGCTGCGGTGTTGGTCTCCAGGCCGCCCGCGGTGCGGTCGTTCATCGCCTTGTAGGACAGGAAGCG
>JAVHWG010000199.1:0-17634 GCA_032159965.1 Mycobacterium sp. | reverse complement strand
ATCTCGGATTCGACCACCGCGAGGGCGACCGCGGCGCCCAGCGACGGCGCGGTGTCGATCAGCCCGCGATGCAACAGACGCAGTGCAACCCAGTCGGTCCGGCCGCTGCGTGCGCGATCGCAGTGTGCCGAACCGATTGCGGCCTCGAGCTGATACCGGCCGGGCTGGCCGTGGGCGTGGGCGCGGTGCAGCAGCGCCTCTCCGCGGTCGATCAGATCCAGGTCCCACCGCCGGGTGTCCTGTTGGTCGAGCGGCACGAACACGCCGTCGGTCGTGCGCCGGGCGGGGCGGCGCGCCTCCGCGAGGCACACCAGCGCGGCCAGCCCGAGCACTTCCGGCTCATCGGGCAGCAGCTCCGCGAGCAGATTGGCGAGATAGGCAGCCTCGCCGGAGAGTGAGTCCGGGGCGCCATGCCCCGGCCAGTCGATCGCATACGCGCCATAGACCGCTTCAAGGACGGCGGGCATACGCTCAGCGAGGTCAGCGCGTTCGGGCGTGACGAATGGTATGCGGGCGGCGCGGATCCGGTGCTTGGCCCGCACCAGCCGCTGCGCCATGGTCGCCGCCGGTACTGCGAACGCCTGCGCGATCGCATCGGCGGAGACGCCCAGGACGGTCTGCAACATCAGCGGCGTACGGACCGACGGCGCGATCGCCGGATGTGCGCACACCAGCAACAGCTCAAGCCGGCGGTCCGGTATTTCCGAGTCTAATGTGCCGTCCAAAGTCATTGCAGGAGAGTCGCCCTCGGCGAACGGCCGAACGTTCCTGTAGCCGTGGGACTTCCACATGTCACGTAACCGGTTGCGGGCCACGGTGAGGATCCAGCCTTCGGGGTTCGCGGGGATTCCGTCGTCGGGCCAGCGCAGCAGCGCGCGTTCGGTCGCGTCGGCGATCGCGTCCTCGGCGGCGCAGATGTCGCCCGTCGGTGCTGCGAGGAGCGCGAGCAGTCGGCCGTACGACTCGCGGGTCACCCTGCTCAGCTCGTGGATGACCCGCCCTCGCACCGTCGGGGGTTCTACGGCGTGAACCATTCGCCGCGCTCGGGGGTGTAAGTGCGTGCGACAGGGCGAATTTCGATGGAACCCCATGCAGCCGCCGGATTGCGCCTGGCCCAGTTCAGCGCGGCGTCGAGATCCGGCACCTCGATCACGAAGATCCCGCCGAGACGTTCTTTGGTATCGGCGAACGGGCCGTCCTGGATCTCCGGCGAGCCGTTGCGCGCAGTGACCGTGGTAGTCGCCGTGGTGGGCTCGAGAACCTGGGTGGTGACCAGTACCCCGGCCTTGTCGAGATCGCGGGCATAGGCCTGGAACGCGGCCATTGCCGGGGCCATGTCCTCTTCGGTCAGGCCGATGTCCCCGGCTTCTTGGTAGTGCATGAGCAGGCAGTACCGCATGATGTCTTCCCCTTCGTGACGTCGATTGTCGACCATGTCACGGTGATGACGATTCAGGTGCCGCAAGATCGACACCGTCCTGCGATTTCATCGAACGCCTTCGCGTGAACCCATCGGCCGTCAGTACCAGGAGCGCAACCCATATCAGCGCGAAACCCACCCAGCGCAGGGTCGGCATCGCCTCGTGACCGACCAGCACCCCCCATGCCATCTGCAGGGCGGGGTTCAGGTACTGCAGCAGCCCCAGGGTGATCAGCGGGAGCCGCTGCGCGGCGGCGGCGAACAGCAGCAGCGGAACAGCGGTCACCGGCCCGGCCAGCACCATCAGCACGGAGTGCCCGGCGCCGTAACCGACGAAATGCGCCGTGCCCAGAATCTGCAACGCGATCAGGTATCCGCCGACGAGCGGCAGTGCGAGCAGCGACTCGACCGCCACGCTGACCATGGGGTCGGCCTGCACCACTTTCTTCACCAGGCCGTAGGTGCCGAAAGACGAGGCCAGCACAAGCCCGATCACCGGCGGCCCACCCAACTGAGCCGTCAGCACAACCACCGCCGCGACCGCGATCGCCAACGCGACAAGCTGCAAACGGTGAATCCGCTCCCGCAGAATCACCACACCCAGCGCGACCGAGATCAACGGGTTGATGAAATACCCGAGTGCAGCATCGACCACATGACCATGCGATACCGCAAAAATGTAAGTGCCCCAGTTGATCCCGATTAGCACCGATGCTGCTGCCAGCAGCACCCAGGCGCGCCGGGTCAGTCGGCGGATGTCGCCGAGCCTGCGCGCGAGAATCAGCACCACCACCAGGAACACCGCTGTCCAGGCGTACCGGTGCGCCAGCACCTCCAGCGAGCCGGCGGGCAACAACAGCGGGAAGAAGCCGGGGCACAAACCCCACCACACGTACGCGCCTGCGCCGTAGAGCAGGCCCGAGCGATTCGACGTCGTCACGCGCCGCGGAGCACGTCCAGCGCGTGCTCCAGGTCAGGCGGGTACGGCGCGGTGATCTCTATCTGGCGACCGTCCGCCGGGTGCGTGAATGCCAGCGATCGCGCGTGCAGCCACTGATGCTCGAGGCCGAGCCTGCTGGCCAGGACCGGGTCCGCACCGTAGGTGAGGTCCCCAACACAAGGATGGTGCAATGCCGCGAAGTGCACCCGGATCTGGTGCGTCCGACCCGTTTCGAGGTGGACGTCCAACAGGCTCGCGGACCGGAACGCCTCCAGCGTGTCGTAGTGGGTAGTGCTGTCCCGGCCGCCCTCGCTGACCACGAACTTCCAGTCGTTGCCGCGAGCCCTGCCGATCGGGGCGTTGATGGTGCCGCTGGACGGATCGGGGTGGCCCTGAACGACAGCGTGGTAGCGCTTATCGACAGTGCGCTGCTTGAACGCCCGCTTCAACAACGTGTACGCCCGCTCCGACAGCGCGACCAGCATCACCCCCGACGTCCCGACGTCCAACCGGTGCACGATGCCCTGGCGCTCGTGTATCCCCGACGTCGTGATGCGAAAGCCGGCAGCGGCGAGGCCACCGAGGACCGTCGGTCCCGTCCATCCGACAGACGCGTGCGCCGCCACCCCGGGCGGCTTGTCGACGGCGACGATGTCGTCGTCGGCGTAGAGCACGGTCATTCCGACGATGTCCTCGACGCGGTTCTCCGGTGCGGCGGGCGGCGCCGGCAACCGGACTTCCAGCCAGGCGCCGGCGGTCAGCCGATCCGACTTGCCCGCGGGCGCACCGTCGATGTCAACCGACCCGTCCTCGGTGAGCGCCGCGGCAGCGGTACGCGAGAGTCCCAACAGGCGGGCCAGGCCGGCGTCCACGCGCATCCCGGCCAGCCCCTCGGGAACCGGCATCGACCGATCAGTCATCAGCGCTGTCGTCAGCGTCTGCCGTGGCGGTTGTCTGCGAGGTCGTCGGTGCGCCCTCACCGGTGCCTTCGCGTTTCGATGTCCGCCTGCCAGGGACGTCGAAGTCGAAGCCGAACACGGACAGCGCCACCAGAAGCACAGCGCCGCACACCACACACGAGTCGGCGACGTTGAACACCGGCCACCAGCCGACGGAGAGGAAATCCACGACTTGTCCGCGAAGCGGACCCGGCCACCGGAAGAACCGGTCGACGAGATTGCCCATGGCCCCGCCAAGGATCATCCCGAGGCCGATCGCCCACAGCGGCGACACCAGACGCCGGCCCATCCACATGATTCCGATCACCACGCTGGTGGCGATCATCGTGAGAATCCACGTCGACCCCGTGGCCATCGAGAACGCTGCGCCCGAGTTGCGCATCAGCGTCCAGGTCACTGTGTCGCCGATGATCGAGACCGGCTCCCCGGGCTGTAGCAGCCGCACCGCGGCGATCTTGGTGACGACGTCCACCGCCAGGATCACGGCAGCCACCGCGACGAGCAACCGCACCCGCCGCCGCGGTCGGGGCGCGTCAGCACCGCCGCTTCCGGTCGCCGGTTCCGCTGTGGATTCCTCCGTCACCGCACCATCATCCCAAAGCGCATAAACACGCGGCCAATCAACGTCCTTGCCGCAGTGGTGCATGATTCGGCCATGCAGCGTGTCGTCGTCCTCACGACCGGAGGGACCATCGCGTCCGTCGCCGACGAGACTGGCGTGCTCCGGCCCGCCCGCACCGGCCAGGACCTCGTACCCAGTACCGGTGGCGCGGAAGTCGAAGTGATCGATCTGATGAGCAAAGACAGTTCGCAGCTGACGCTCGCGGACTGGGACACGATCAGGACCGCAGTGATCCGCGGAGCCGCTGACCACGCGCAGGGCATCGTCGTCACCCACGGGACCGACACGATGGAGGAGACCGCGCTCTGGCTCGACCTCACCTACGACGGCGAGACGCCGGTGGTGTTCACCGGAGCGGCGAAGAGCGCGGACGCCCCCGATGCGGACGGGCCGGCGAACCTGCGAGATGCAATCGCGGTCGCGACGGCCGCCGACAACCGGGACTTCGGCGTCCTGGTCTCGTTCGGCGGCGATGTGATGACGCCGATGGGTATCCGGAAGATTCCGGGCGGATTCGCGGGGCCGCAGTTCACCCCGTCGAAACGGCGGCCCTTCCTCGGTGCGGCGTCGGCCGCCTCGGCGCCGCGTGTCGACATCGTCGCGTGCTACGCGGGCGCCGACGCCGTCGCGCTCGACGCGTGCGTGGCCGCGGGGGCCCGTGGATTGGTGCTCGAAGCGATGGGCGCCGGCAACGCCGGTGATGCCGTCGTCGACGCCGTTCGCCGCCTCTGTGCCGACGGCGTGGCGGTGGCTGTGTCGACGCGGGTCGCCGGCGGCGGCGTCAGCCCCGCTTACGGTCCGGGGATGGAATTGGCCGACGCCGGTGCGGTGGCGGTGCCGCGGCTGGCTCCCGCGCAGGCCCGGGTTCTGCTGATGGCTGCGCTGGCCACCGGCTCACCCGTCCGCGACGTCTTCGACCGCTGGGGCTGACTGGTCGACGAGTCCGTTGACGAAGTCGGGCCAGTCCAGGCTGTCGACAGGATTCGCGCGGCTCACGTCGGGGTCATCGGCCCGAAGTGTTCGCGCCGGACCCGGTCCGCTGGCGCGGGTCTCGAACCGCACCGTCATCACACCGTGGCCGGCGCCCTGCACCCACCCGTGCCCCGACTGCGGATGGTAGATGTCGTCGCCGACGCGCCAATTGGGTGGCGGGGTCGCGGTCGGCGCTATGGCCGATTGAGTGGCGGTCGGTTCGTCCCACGCGTCCAGATCGGTGAACAGTGGTTCTTGACGCACCTCGGTGAGACCTGAGAAGCCAACGCCGACAAGGCGGATCGGCCCGATGTCCACAGGGTCGAGCAGAAGCCGGCGGGCGGCTGTGATCAATGTGGCGGCGTCGGCGGTGGCATAGGGCAGCGTCAGCGAGCGGGTGAGCGTGCTCATGTCCGAGCGTTTGAGCTTCACGGTCACCGTGCGGGCGCCTCGGCCGTCGTTCAGAAGGCGCCGATGGGCATGCTCGCCGATGGGTCCGGCCGCCTGCTGAAGCTGCTCGGCGGTGGTGAGGTCCTCCGGAAACGTCGACTCTGCGCTGATCTGTTTGGCCTCGGCGCGCTCGGCGACCGGCCGGTCGTCGATGCCGCGGGCGAGTAGGTGCAGCGCGGGCCCGACCGTCGCCCCGAGAATGTCTGCGACCTCCGCGCCGGACAGTGCCGCCAGTTGGCCGATCGTTTGGATGCCCAGCCGGTGCAGTTTGTCCTCCGCGACAGGCCCGATGCCCCACAGCCGGCGCACCGGAAGTCCGTCCAGCAGTGGGCGTTCCTCGGGTCGGGCGACGACCCGGATACCGTCGGGCTTGGCAAGCCCTGACGCGATCTTTGCGATCTGCTTCCCCGACCCGGCGCCGACCGAGGCGACCAACCCTGTGTCCTCTCGCACCCGGGCTCTCAACTCCTCGCAGTATTGCTCGACGTGCGCAGCGGTCGCGCCAGCGAGCTCGGCAGGCTCACCGAACGCTTCGTCGAACGAGAGTTGTTCCAGCACAGGCATCAGCTCGCGAACTGCGTCGAAAACCCTGCGGCTTGCCACTCCGTAGACGACACCGCGAGGCGGCAGCACCACAGCGGGGAGACCGACCATGCGACGCGCCTGGTGCATGGGCATCGCCGAACGGGCACCGAATACCCGGGCCTCATAGCTGGCACCCGCGACGACGCCGCGGCCACCGAGTCCGCCTACCAGCACGGGCCGCCCACGCAGCGTCGGCCGAGTCAGCTGCTCGACCGACGCGAAGAACGCGTCCATGTCAAGGTGGAGCACCCACCGGTCCATGAGGAAAGGCTACGGTCGGACCTGTGGGGATGAACCTGGTCCATCGACTGTGCTGCAGTTCCGGCTATTGGGCCAAAACGGTCGAAACGAAGCTCTTACCGTGGGTGCTCCGCGGCGTCGAGCTGGGCGACACGACGTTGGAGATCGGTCCGGGCTATGGCGCCAACCTGCGTGCGCTCGCAGGCAGAACGAAACTGACGGCCGTCGAAATAGACGAGCCGATGGCGAATCGTCTTGTGAACAAATACGGCGACCGTGCCCGTGTCCTGCGCGGTGACGGCACCGACCTGCAGCTGCCGGACGCCGATTTCGACTCGGTGGTGTGCTTCACCATGCTGCATCACATCCCGACGGTTGCACTGCAGGATCAGATGTTCAACGAGGTGTTCCGCGTGCTGCGGCCGGGAGGGGCGTTCGCGGGCAGCGACGGTGTGCCGTCGCCGATGTTCCGTCTCCTGCACATCGGCGACACCTGCAATCCCGTCGACCCCGAGACGATGGCCGACCGGCTGCGCCGCGCCGGGTTCACCGACGTCGACACCGACGCGCACGGCGGCGAACAACGCTGGCGCGCGGTCAAACCCGGGTGACGATCAGGCTCGGCGACCCCACGCGCCGACCACCGTCGGCCCTGTCCAGACTGCGCCTGCGGCGGTGAGCGCCTCGCGGACTCTCTGCTCGAGGGTGGCGAGGTCGAGCTCATCCTCGGTCGCGGCGCCGCTGGCCACGATGGCGGGCGCCAATGCGCGGACGACGTCAGTCATCAGCGGGACATTCGGGTTCTCCGGCGGCCAGAAGACCTGGATCCCTAGCGATCCCACGTCGTGCAGCCCGGCTTGCTTCAGGAACACCGGCAGGCGCATTCCGACGAATGGATCCGCCTGCGCGTAGCGGAAGCCGGCTTCGATCCAGTCGCGGGCACGTGACACGAGTTCGACAGGAGGCATCACCCGTACCCCGCCCATGTCGTAGTCGACGGCCACAAAAGTACCGCCCGGGCGCAACGCGCGAACGTGATGTTTGACGACCGCACCTGCGTCTGGAAGGTGAAAGAGCAGCAACCGGGTGGCAATGGCGTCGAACTCCTGGCCGTGCGTGAACGTGCGGGCGTCGCCCTTGCGGAAGGCGACATTGGGCAGAGCGAGTTCACTCCGACGCGTTTCCGCAGCGGCCAACTGCGCCGAATCCTGGTCGACGCCAAGAACAGAGCCGTCCGGGCCGACGATCTCGGCCAGCTGGAACGTGACGTTGCCGGGGCCGCAGCCGAGATCCATCACGTGCATCCCCGCGCGGATGCCACCGCGCTGCAACAGTAGCGCGGTGGGCTCGGCAAGCGCCGCGGCCTGGGTACCCAGGCGCGCAATCTCCTCTTCGTCACTACCGAGCACGTATTCGGGCCCGCTCATAGCGCGACCCTACGCGGCCACGGCCCGGGATGTCTCACGCTTTCGCGATGGTGACCCGCACGCCGTCGCCGATCTCGGTTGCCCCTGATGGCTCGGCGAGTTCGAAACTGGTGGCCAGGATTTCGCGCGCGATCAGATCGCGGTGCGCACTGGCCCACGCCGCACGCTCCTCCGGCACCGCCATCACCACATTGATCCGGTCGGACACGTCGAGGCCGGTGGACTTGCGCAGCTCCTGTAACTCCCGGATGCGGTCCTTGGCCCAGCCTTCGGCTTCGAGCTCGGCGGTCACGGTGCCGTCCAGCACGACGAGTCCTGCGCCGTCGGGCAACGCGGCCGTCCACTCCGGTTCGGCCGCAACCAGTTTGGACGAATACTCGGCCGGCTGCAGTAACGCCGGCCCGGCCGACAGCGTGCCGTCGTCGTTCACCACCGCTTCGCCCGCCTTCACAGCCTTGATCGCGGCCTGCACGTCCCGGCCCAGCCGCGGGCCGGCGACCGCGGCGTTGACCGTGAGGTCGAACCGGCCGAACGCGGCGATATCGTCGGTGAGCTCGACCGCCTTCACGTTCAGCTCGTCGGCGAGCAGATCGGTGAACGGCGCCAATCGACCCGGATTCTCCACGGCCACCGTCAACTTGGGTAGCGGGAGGCGCACTCGTAGCTTCTTGGCCTTTCGCAGCGACGACGCCGCGGATGCCACGTCGCGCACCAGATCCATGTCGGCCACCAGCTGGGGATCCGACGGCAGCAGACCCGCCTCCGGCCAGTCCGTCAAATGCACCGAGCGTTCGCCGGTGACCCCGCGCCAGATCACCTCGGTGGTCAGCGGCAGCAGCGGAGCGGCCAGCCGGGCGGTCACCTCCAACACGGTATGCAGGGTGTCGATCGCGTCGGCGTCCTCGTCCCAGAAGCGTTGGCGTGAACGCCGGACATACCAGTTGGTGAAGGCCTCGGTGAACTGGCGCAATTGCTCGCATGCGCCCGGGATGTCGCACACGTCGAGCGCCGCGGTCAGCAGATCCCTCAGCTCAGCGAGCTTGGCGAGAATGTACCGGTCGAGCACGTGGCGTGAATCGGTCCGCCAGACACCGACTTTCGGCGCGTAGAGGCCCAGGAAGCTGTACGCGTTCCACAGTGGCAGCAACACCTGGCGGACACCCTCGCGGATGCCCTGCTCGGTGACGATCAGATTGCCGCCTCGCAGAATCGGCGACGCCATCAGGAACCACCGCATCGCATCGGAGCCGTCGCGGTCGAACACGTCGGAGACGTCCGGATAGTTGCGCAACGACTTGCTCATCTTCTGGCCGTCATTGCCCAGCACGATGCCGTGCGCCATACACGTGGTGAACGCGGGCCGGTCGAAAAGCGCAGTGGCGAGCACGTGCAGCGTGTAGAACCAGCCTCGGGTCTGGCCGATGTACTCGACGATGAAGTCGCCGGGAAAATGTCCGGTGTCCGCTCCCGCCTCGCCCGCGAACCATTCCTGATTCTCGAACGGGTAATGCACCTGGGCGTAGGGCATGGAACCCGAGTCGAACCACACGTCGAAGATGTCGGGGATACGCCGCATCGTCGAGCGCCCTGTCGGGTCGTCGGGGTTGAGCCGGGTCAACTCGTCGATGTAAGGACGGTGCAAGTTGTCCGGCCGGACGCCGAAGTCGTGTTCGAGTTCGTCGAGACTGCCGTACACGTCGACGCGTGGGTACTCGGGGTTGTCCGACAGCCACACGGGAATCGGAGTGCCCCAGTAGCGGTTTCGGGAGATCGACCAGTCCCTGGCGCCCTGCAGCCACTTGCCGAACTGCCCGTCCTTGACATGCTCCGGATACCAGGTGATCTGCTTGTTCAGTTCGACCATCCGGTCGCGGAACTCGGTGACCTTGATGAACCACGACGACACCGCACGGTAGATCAGCGGATTGCGGCACCGCCAGCAGTGCGGGTACGAGTGGTCGTAGGTTTCGTGGCGGATCAGAACGGCGCCGTTGCCGGCAGCGGATCCCGTACCGTTCTTCAGATCGCGGATGATGTGCGGGTTCGCGTCGAACACATGCTGGTCCGCATAGTCGGGAACCGTCTGATCGAAGCGACCCCTCGAGTCGACGGGAGTCACGGGCGCGATGCCCGCCTTCGTCGCGGTCGCCATGTCGTCCTCGCCGTATGCCGGCGACATGTGGACGATGCCGGTGCCGTCCTCGGTGGTGACGAATTCTCCCGGTAGCACCTGAAAACTGTTGGGGGCGTCCATGAAGTATGGAAACGGCGGTAGGTACCGGGTGCCTAGCAGGTCGGCGCCGCGATAGTTCGCGAGGATTTCCGGTTCCTCGCCGAACTCGCGTGCGTAGGCACCAAGACGTGCCTCGGCGAGCAGATACCGGTGCTCCCCTACTGCAAGCAGTACGTAGTCGACGTCCGGATTCACCGCGACCGCCTGGTTCGACGGCAGCGTCCACGGCGTCGTCGTCCAGACCAGAAGATGCGCACCGGCCAGTTCCTGCTTGTCACCGCCGACGACCTTGAACCCCACGGTGATCGCCGGGTCCTGACGGCTCTGGTAGACGTCGTCGTCCATTCGCAACTCGTGATTGGAAAGGGGGGTCTCATCCCGCCAGCAGTACGGCAGCACCCGGTAACCCTCGTAGGCAAGTCCTTTGTCCCACAGCTGTTTGAACGCCCAGATCACCGACTCCATGAACGTGAGATCGAGCGTCTTGTAGTCGTTGTCGAAGTCGACCCACCGGGCCTGGCGGGTGACGTACTCGCGCCATTCGTCGGTGTAGCGCAGCACGGACTCGCGGCACGCGTCGTTGAACTCGGCGATGCCCATCGCGTCGATCTGCGACTTGTCGGTGATGCCGAGCTGCCGTTCGACCTCCAGCTCGGCAGGCAACCCGTGGGTGTCCCAGCCGAAACGTCGCTCGACCTTGTAGCCGCGCATCGTGCGGTACCGCGGCACGATGTCCTTGACGTAGCCGGTGAGCAGATGGCCGTAGTGCGGCAGCCCGTTGGCGAACGGCGGCCCGTCGTAGAACACGTACTCCTCGGCGCCGTCGCGAGCGGCGACGCTGGCCCGGAACGTGTCGTCGCCGGCCCAATAGTCGAGCACCTCGAGCTCGAGCTTCGGGAAGTTCGGCGAACCACCGCGCTGGTCGGCGCCCAACTCGGTGCGCGGATAGGCGCTTTCAACCACGGGTGCGTCTCCTGTGCGCTTGTACGATCCAAGGCACGGGGACGACGACGCGCCAGTGCGCGAACGCCGCGGTACCACCCCGCTTCCACGCCGAGACGTGGCCACTCTTGACAGCTGTGACGGGCCTACCCGTTCGGTTCTACTGGGCCTGACTGGCTCTTCCTCCGAAGGCTCCCCGGTGATGGCCGGATCGGTGCCGTTACCCCTAGTCTAACCGGCATGGAACAGCGCAGTTTCGAAGCGGTCATCTACGAGCGCGAGCCGCCGATTGCGCGGATCATCCTGAACCGGCCGGACAAGGCCAACACCAAGGACGCGCAGTTGGTGCAGGAAGTCGACGCATGCCTGCGCGAGGCCGACAGGGACGGCGAGATCAAGGTCGTCATCATCAAGGCGAACGGCAAAGGCTTCTGCGGCGGGCACGTGGCGCGGTGGGGTCCTGACGAGAACCCCTATCCCGACTTCGGCAACACCTTCGAGTCGCTCTACAAGGGCACCGCCGACCTGTTCCTGTGGCCGACGCTGTACCTGTGGGAGTTTCCCAAACCGACCATCTCGCAGATCCACGGGTACTGCATGGGCGGCGGCATCTACCTCGGCCTGTTGACCGACTTCTGCGTGGCCTCCGACGACGCCTACTTCCAGATGCCGCTGGCGCAGAGCCTCGGCGAGCCCGGCGGGCACACGATGATCGAGCCGTGGCTGCTGATGAACTGGCACCGCACCATGGACTGGCTTCTGTTGGCCCCGACGCTGTCCGCTGCTGAAGCCCTCGAATGGGGACTGCTGAACAAGGTCGTGCCGCGTGACGACCTTGAAGCGACCGTCGAGGAGATGGCGCGCAAGATCAGCCAGATCCCCCTGACCACGCTGATGGCGGTGAAGAACAACGTGAAACGGGCCTACGAGTTGATGGGTATGCGCGTCCACCTGCAAGTCAGCCATATTCTGACGAACATGGTCGGGGCGGCAACCGACGTCCAGGCACGCCGGACGGAACTGATGCAGTCCGGTTTGAAGCCAAGGGATTTCATCGAGGGCGACGACGGCTCTGCGCGCGAGCAGACATAGACTCGCACGATTTGCGGCGCCTCAATGCGACTCTGCGTCTGCTCGCGAGCGGGAGGTGCCCCCAGGTCGCGAAGAAGGCCTCAGCCGCTCATCTGGCCGGCCACCCGGCGCCCCGCCGCGTGCCTGGCGGCGACATACCCGAACACCATGGTGTTCGCGATGCTCGCACCCGCGCCGGGGTAGGTTCTGCCCATTACCGTGGCGGTCGTGTTGCCCGTGGCGTAGAGGCCGCCGATCACCTGGTCCCGCTCGTCGAGCACCTGGGCGTGCTCGTCGGTCACCACGCCACCACACGTGCCGACATCTGACGGGATCACCATCGTGGCGTAGTACGGGGCGGTGTCGAGCGGCCCGATCGCCGCATTGGGCTTGTGCCCCGGATCGCCGAGGCAGTCGTTATAGGCGGACTGCCCGCGCCCGAAATCGGGATCCAGACCCTTGGCCGAGAACCGGTTGAAGCGCTGGATCGCTTCGGCGAGATTGTCTGCGGGAACGTCGATCTGGCGCGCCAGTTCGGCGATGGAGTCAGCGCGCTTGATGAGGCCCTGCTCGATCGGTTCGGCGGGCAGGCCGCGCTTCAGCGGGTTCGACGTCGACACGTACCGGCGGGCGTACCCGTCGTCGAACACCAGCCAGCACGGCACCGCCTTGTTCGCATACATCGCCTTGCCCACCTCGAGGTAGGAATTCGATTCGTTGCAGAAGCGCCTGCCGGTCGAGTCGACGAGGATCGCCCCCGGCCGCTGCCGTGCGGCGACCAGGGATCCCGCAGAGGCCGCCGCGACAGGGGTGGGCAGCCAGATCGCCTCGTCGAGCATGTCGGTCTTCGCGCCGAGTTCCATCGCAGCCGCCAGCACCTCGCCGGTGTCACCCGCGTTGGCGATCGACCACTTGGCCTCGTTGGGCTGATCGCCGCTGTACTTGCGACGCATCTCGGCGTTGTGGCCGAATCCGCCGGCCGCCAACAAAACTCCGCGACGAGCCTCGATGTTCAACGGCTTTCCGTCGCGGGTGACACGGGCGCCGACAACGCGGCCGTTCTCGACGATGAGATCGTCCATCGCCGTGTCGGTCCACAGCGGTGGCCGACCGTCCCCGAATTCGATCAGGACTTTGAGCATCTGCGCGATCAACGACGAACCGTTGGTGAGGAGTTCGCGCTTGCGCATCTTCGACGCGGCGGTGCGCAAGAACACCCGCGTGGCGATGGCCAATGCCGCGGGCGACCGGTTGAAGTACTGCACCGAGCGGACCTCGTTGGTCTTCATGACATATCCGTAGCTCTTGGCAAGCGGGGGCTGGACCTTGTCGCACCAATTGCCCAGCTGCGCAGCATCGAAGGGCACTCCCTCCACCGCGCGGCCGGCCGCGTTGCCGCCCTTGTGGTTCGGGTAGTAGTCGCTCCACCCCTGACACCTCTGCAGCCGCACACCCTTGCGCAGCAGGAACGTCAACATCTCTGAACCGGCGGACAGGAATGTCTCCCGGCGTGCCGGCGAGGACGCCGCACCGATATCACCGACCACATCGGCCAGGTATGCCAGACCGTCCTCCGCAGAGTCGGCGACACCGTCGGCACGCATCAGCGGGTTGTTCGGCATCCACACCATCCCGCCGGACATCCCCGTGGATCCGCCCACCAGCGACTGCTTCTCCACGACCAACGGCTCGAAGCCGGCATCGATCGTGGCGAGCGCGGCGACCATACCTCCGCCACCGCTGCCCACGATCAGCAGATCGACGGACTTGTCCCACTTCATAGTGCCGGCACCCGCTCGCTCAGACCGAGATCGACGATCGGAACGTCGATCGTGGTGTTGGTTCGTTGAATCGCCGGCACCAGGCTCTGGTACGTCAGACCCGCGAGGAATCCGTCGACCACCCGCTCGAAGTTGGAGATCAGCCCCTCGATCTCACTCGACAACCGCATGTACTCGAATCCCCTGGCGTGCAGACCTTTCTGCTGTTTGGGCAGGTTGGAGAAATCCTGCGCGGGAATTGTGGGCCAGCTGGGGTCGTCCGGTGCCAGGGGTTCGGGCGGAGTCGGCCTGCCCTGGGAGCGGTCGTCTGGGAACCGTGTCAACGACCACACCTCGAACAACGTCTTTTCGGGCCCCAGCGGCCGGATCCGGTACGACGAGGCGCTGCTGTACTGCGGCAGCAGGAAGTAGTGGGGGAAGCAGAACTGGATCGGGTCGATGACCCCGCGGCGGTCGAGGTCGTTCAAGTCGGGGAAGTCGCTGCCGCGGGCCCGGTGCCATTGCGTCACGGCGTCGTTGACCGCGCTGCGCCATGTGGCCATCGCCTCGGCTGGGTCGTCCGGCAACGAAATATGCTGCAGGCCTTCGGCGATCCTGATGTCGTTCTCGTGGGTCATCCCGCCCATGCCGGATCCGAGCGTCCGCATGAAGTGCAGGCTGGTCTGCACCAGGGGATGCACCGTCGATGACTCGGGGTGGTGCGATGCCGGCAGGAGCTGCGGGTGGGTCTGCGGTACGTGGTAACCCTCCATGAAGGCCGCCGTCGCAAGCTTCCAGTTCACCGGCAGCAGACATGATCTCCACCATTCGGTGCGGAGCGCGTCCACCTTCCACTCGTCATGTTTGGACGCGAACGGTTCGATGCACTCCCGCAACGGCGGCGCGTCGTCGTCGAGATTGATCCACGCGCAACCGCCCCACAACTCGCACCTCACCGATACGAGCGCCAAATCATCTGCGCAGAGGCTGTTTTCATCGAAGGCCTCTGGTCGCAGCACGAACGTGTTCTTACCGTCCAGGCCCCAGCACCAACCGTGGAACGGGCACACCAGGGTGCGACGGTTCCCGTGTCCTTCCACAAGCTTCATGCCGCGGTGACGGCACGAGTTGTAGTACGCGCGCACAGTCGCGTTGTCGACACGCACGACGATGACCGATTGGTCGAGAATCTCGTATTCGGCGAAGTCGCCGGGTTTCGGGATCTCCTCCAGCCGGCAGGCCATCTGCCACACGCGTGGCCAGAACATCTCGTTCTCCATCGCGTAGAACTCGGGATCGTAGTAGCGCTGTTTCGGAATCCGGTCGGGAGTCTGCACCGCCCACGGCACCGGCAGCGGCGTCCATGTCACGCGTTCGGTCACGTCGGTCACATTCCTTTCACACAAACAACGTCATACGGCTCGCTCATACGATTCGTGACGCCCGTCCCTGCCAGTAACGCTCTCGAATACGCCTTTTGTAAAGCTTGCCGTTTGGGTCGCGTGGCAACTCGGGATCGAATTCGACGGTGCGTGGGCACTTGTACGTGGCGAGATGTGCTCGGCAGTACGCGATCAGCTCGGCCTCGAGTTCTGGTCCGCCCGCTGAGGCGTCGACCGGTTGCACGACGGCCTTGACCTCCTCGCCGAACTCGTCGTTGGGCACGCCGAACACCGCCGCGTCGACGAGCTTGGGATGCATAACGAGCAGATTCTCGGCCTCCTGCGGGTAGATGTTCACCCCGCCCGACACGATCATGAACGTCGACCGATCCGTCAGGTACAGGTAGCCGTCCTCGTCGACATAACCCATGTCGCCCAACGATCGCCAGCCGTGTTCGTTGGACACCGACGCGGTCTTCTGGGGGTCCTTGAAGTACTCGAACGCCGGACCGCCCTCGAAGAACAACTCGCCCGGCCGCCCGGCGGGGAGTTCGACACCGTCGTCGGAGACCACGTGCACCGGGCTGAACGGCTTGCCCACCGAACCCGGGTGCGCCAACCACTCCTGCGGATCAATGACCGTGCCCGCGAAACCCTCTGTGCCGCCGTAGTATTCGTGGATGATCGGGCCGAACCACTTCATCATCTGATGCTTGACGTCCACCGGACACGGAGCGGCCGCATGCAGCACACACTGAAGGCTCGACACGTCATAGCTGCACCGAACATCCTCGGGCAGCTTCAGCATCCGAACGAACATCGTCGGCACGAACTGGGCGTGGGTCACGCGGTGGGCCTGGATCAGCCGCAGAACCGCCTCCGCGTCGAACTTGCGCATCGTGATGGCGGCGGCGCCCACGCGATGAACCGCCATCGTGTAGTTGACCCCAGCGGCGTGGTACAGCGGCGCCGGGGACAGGTAGACGCTGGCGTCGGTCATGGCGTAGCGCTGCGACAGCGAGTACTCCAGTACCTTCTGCGCCCACGAGCCGTTGCCGTCTTGCGGTAACGGCCTGCGTACGGCTTTCGGTCGCCCGGTCGTGCCGGACGAGTACAGCATCTCGGAGCCGTCCGAGATGGCGGGCGCGTCGCCGGCCTCGGCGAGGGACTCGTCGTACAAGCTCCAGCCGGGGAGCCGGCCCCCGACGCCGATGTGCACGTCGACTCCCGCGTTCGTCTCCTTAATCCGCGCGGCGAGGTCTGCCATCGACGCGTCGACGAACACTGCCCGCGCATCGGAATCGTCGATCACGTAGCCCACCTCGTCGGGAGTGAAGTGGGTGTTGACAGCCGTGTAGTAGAGCCCGGAAAGTTGGCAACCCCACGTGATTTCGAAGAACTCCCGGCGATTCGGAAGAACGAGGGCGACGCCGTCGCCACGGCGCAGGCCCTGCTCGTACAGCAGGGCCGCGACCCGCCGGCTGCGTTCGTACAACTGGCCGTACGACACGGTTTCGGACGGGCCAGGCCACCGTTCCGCGACGATGAGGGCAGCCGATTGCGGCACCCTCATCGCGTGGTCGGCGATATTCACAGATCTGCCTACGTGGCTGCTGCGCCGTCGGCCGACGCTGCCGCCGCCTGGCGGTCCGCCATCTCCGACGGCTTGATCTGGCCCTGAAGAACCTGACCGATGAGCGCCTGAACGTCTTTGCTCATCGACGCCAGTGCCACCAGGTCGTTCGAGCTCTGCCAGTGCACCCGCATCCCCATCAGTTCCCACGCCCGCTTGATGTTGGCCTTGGTGGCCATCAGCGTCGTGAGCGGAGCCTGAGCGATATGGCGGGCGATCGCATCGACACGTGCGTCGAGGTCCTCGCGGGGTACGACTTCGTTGACCAGACCGACGTCCAGCGCCTTCTTCGCGTCGATGACCTCATTCAAGTACAGGTAATACGCGGCGCGGCGCCAGTTCATGAAGACCCACGGCTCGATCGAGCACTCACCGGACGGCATCCCGAAGCCCTGCAGGGGCGGGTATTGGAAATAGGCGTCTTCAGAGGCGATCACGATGTCGGTGGTCAGCCCGTAGTGGGTGCCTCCACCGACGCAATAGCCGTGCACCTGAGCGATCGTGGGCTTGGAGAATTCCCACAGATTCATGATCGGCTTGACGAACAGGTCGGTCTGGCCCTTCCAGGGCGTGCCGATGTACTTGGCCCCCTCGGCGAACGCCGGGTAGTCGCGGTCGTTGTTACCGATCGCGTGGCCCGAGCAGAAACCCTTGCCGTTGGCCTTGAGCACCAGAACTTTGACGTCGTAGTCGCGATCCGCGTCGAGCAGGGCGGCATCGACTTCCTCCGCGAGCTTCTGGTCCTGAGCGTTCGCCTTCTCCGGCCAGTTCAGCGTGACCTTGGCAATGGCTCCCTTTTTCTCGTAGATGATTCTCTCGCGAGTGTCGGGTTCCAGATCCATGTAAGCCCTTCCTATTGATTCGTGATGACGCCGATTTCGGCGCCGATGTCGTAGGTGACGCCGACCTCGCCGGTCCATTGCACAGTGCCAGATGCGCCCGCCTCGATCTCCTGTTCCACTTTCTCGGTCGCGATCGTGTAGATCGGGGTGCCCTCC
>JAVHWG010000196.1:0-2804 GCA_032159965.1 Mycobacterium sp. | reverse complement strand
GCGGTGGTGTTCCGCACTGGCCGCGCTGCCCGGCGGGACAGCCACGAGAATGCGCCCACTCTGGACGTCCAATACATCCACGAGTTGGGCCTGCACTCGGGTGTCGGCGTGCCGATCGTGGTGGGCGGCCAGCTGTGGGGCGCGGCAAATGTCGGATCGTCGCGACCTGAGCCGCTACCCCCGGATACCGAGGCGCGCGTCGGGGACTTCGCGGATCTGGTAGCGACCGCGATTGCCAACGCCGACGCCCGCGCCGAACTCACCGCTTCACGGGCCAGGATCGTCACGGCTGCTGACGCCGCTCGGCGCCGATTCGAGCGCAACCTGCACGACGGTGCCCAGCAGCGGCTGGTGTCGTTGGGGCTCCAGTTGCGCACGGCTGAGGCGGCGTTGCCGCCCGACTGGGACGCGCTGCGGAAGCAGGTTTCTGACGTCATCGAGGGTTTGCGGGGTGTATCCGAGGATCTCCAAGAGATATCCCGCGGGATTCATCCGGCGATCCTTTCGCGAGGCGGACTAGGACCAGCGCTCAAGACACTGGCCCGTCGCTCCGCCGTCCCGGTCGAGCTTTGCATCGGCATTGACCGACGGTTGCCCGAGTCAATCGAAGTGGCCGCCTATTACGTTGTCGCGGAATCGCTTACGAACGCGGCCAAGTACGCGCAGGCGTCTGAGGTGAGGGTGAGCGTCACCGCCGACTGCGCGAACTTGCACCTTTCCATCACCGACGACGGAGTTGGGGGTGCCGACTCGGGCAAAGGATCCGGACTGATCGGTTTGGTCGACCGAGTGGAGGCGCTTGGCGGAAAGCTGAGGGTCTCCAGCGTGGTCGGCAGCGGCACGACTCTCCAGGCGACGATCCCGATCGAACAATCCTGAGCGCCGTACCTCGCCTCGACGGCCGATTCCGACCGCATTGATGGGCGCCAAGAGTGATGGCGGAAGCGGTATTGCAAGGCATCGCTTCCGTCATCATCTTGCCCTTCCCGCTTGCCGATACTGAGGCGGGCGAAGTCGCACCGCGTCGGTTCCTGCTAGCGGGAAGGCACACATTCTGGGTGGCGGCGCGCAGATGGATGTCAGCACCGACGACATGGGGCCGTCCGAGAGCAATTCTTGAAGAAGGAAGGACACAACCAACTATTGAGGAGTGCCAACATGCGAATGAAACTGAGTTACATGACACCGATATTGGGTGCTGCTGCTGCCGCCGTCGCGATCGTCGCTGCACCGATCGCCGCTGCCGCGCCCAGTAGCCCGGCTCCCACGCAATCCTGCAACCAGAGCGGTACGGGAACCGTGTGTGAGTCGCCTGGCAATGTTCAGATCAACGACGCGCCTCCGCCTGTCAGCTTTTATCCCTACGGTGGCGAGGCATTTCTGATGGGTGGCGGCGGCTACGTCGGCGGCCACCAAGGCGGCGGGTTTCACGGCGGCGGGTTTCACGGCGGCGGCGGCGGACACCGTTAGCGGTCAATGACCATGCGGGAAGCTGTTTTTGCCCGACACAACTGAGCGAGAATTAGTACACATCGTGCAGGAATCGAAGGAGAACCACTATGCGACTCGGATTGAGCTATATCGCAACGCTATTGGCGGCGGGGGCTGCGGCAGTAGCCATCGCGGCCGCACCCATGGCCACCGCCGCGCCGCCGGACCCGGGGAGTCCCCCTCCGGCTCACCAATCCTGCAATAGCTTGGGCGGCACGCAAAGTGTGTGCCAGGCGCCCGGCAATGTGCAGATCTACGACGCCCCTCCGCAGGTCGACTATTTCCCCTACGCGGGGGGCGCGACTTAATCCTGTTCGCGGTGACGCTGAGCCCACTCGACCGTCCAGGCCGCCAGGATCGCGCAAGAACACGCGATGAATCCATATCATGCTGCGACCCTCCAACTCGGCGGACTGGGGTCAATGGCCGCGCCCTGGCAAGCAAATGCCGTCAGGGCTGGCGCCAAATCCGTGGCCCAGCCAGCGGGGATCTCCAGTTTGCGCCAGTGGGCAGCGAGCGACGCTCAGCCGCTGCTCGCATGACTGACACGGCGCCGTCATGCAGCGTTATGCTGAGTGGCCGTCTGGTTGAAGTCCGCCGAAGAGCGATGTGAGTCCTGGTGACGCAAAAGCAGTCGCGACAGTCTGGTCCGGCGTGGATGCCGGGTGGCCGTTTTGCCGGCGGCTCTGACGCCGGATTCGCGCCGCGTACCGCGCGGTTGCGGGTACTCGCACTGGTAAGCCGCCCCAATGCGCCCTCCCTCATGCTGGGCATCGGGGTCGCGGCGGCCCTCATTGCGGTCGAGAGCCTCATCGTGTGTTCGCTCAACGTGGCTACCGATTCGACGGGCCGATTCGGCACCCTCTACCTCGTCGGCGTTCTGGTCGTATCGACGGTGTGGGGGTTCAGGCTGTCGGCGGCGATGTCGGCCACGAGCGCCATTGCGTTCGCCTTCTTCCGTCATTGGCCGGCCACCGATTTCGGCGTGTTGGATCCCCAGAACTGGTTGGTGATCGGCGTCTTCTTGGTCGTCGCGTTGGTAGCGAACGCGCTTGCAGGCCTGGCGCGTGTGGGTGAGCGGTTCTTCGTCCTCTCGCCTGATCTGCTGTGCATCACCAGCCTCGACAGGGTCGTTCGGATCAACCCAGCCTTTGGTCGCACACTCGGATACACGCTCGACGACATCGCCTCACGCCCCTATCTCGATCTGATCATCCCCGAAGACCGAGATCACGTGCGCGCGTTGCTCGAACAATTGCCCGGCAGTGCAGAGCCGATGCGTTTCGAGAATCGTGTGATCTGCAGGGACGGCT